>RGHP01000081.1 GCA_010024125.1 Gammaproteobacteria bacterium
TCAGATAATGATGTAGCAATCGCTACTTCAATTGATTTACTCCCTGTCTTAGCTACATGCGCTATCGTCGCAATGTAATCGGCGTTTATCCCACCAAAAAAGAAGGGGCGCGAGTACGTAGTTGTACACCACAACTGCTAAATGATAGATCCCTGGAATCGCAACCAGCCGTCCCAGATACTTGTAGATTGGCATGTGCGCCCAAAGCGCAAGGAAGGCATCGACACCCACCTTCACATACCCATCGGATGTGCGTACATGAAGTCGCTTTTTCGCATCAGTGACGGACAACCCGGAAGATTTGAGCATCGGTCCTTCGTCTGAAATCTTCTCAAATCCCAGATCAATACCACGCTTAACGCACAATGCCCGATAGTGCTCGATCTCAAACGAACATACCGGGCATTGGTCATTGTATAAAACAGTCAGTCGCTCCATACATCAAGAGTGGGGAACGACCGGATGTTTTACAAGTTAGAGCGTAACTCGACAATCTGCCGGGACATATTGAGTCAAACCTGAAGATCATTCGTTTCGGGCCAAATTTAGCATTGGCTACCTTGTGTTGGTGGCACCTAAAAGTCATCCTTTAACAAAGGAGATCAATTTGAGAACACCTGTCTACGGACTCACAGGCGGTATCGCCAGCGGAAAGAGCACTGTACTCTCGCAATTTGCCGCACTCGGTATCGATACTCTCGACACCGACCAACTCGCCCGTGATGTGATCGCTCAAGGGACTCCCGGATCTCAGGAATTAGAGACTGCGATTGGGTCAGAATATTTTCCAGACGGACACCTCGATCGAGTGCTCTTACGGTCAAGAATCTATGAATCACACGAACTGAAACAAACAGTTGAGTCGATCATCCATCCGCTTGTTCGTCATGCTGTGAATCAATGGCTCAATAAAGACTCGGCATCGCCCTATCGTATTTTGTGCTCACCGCTTTTGATCGAAACCAAGCAACATGAGAGTCTCGATGGTGTGATCGTTGTTGATGTATCGGAGGGCTACCAACTACTCAGAGGCACAGCAAGAGATACTCAGTCGAGAGACACCATCCAACACATTATTGATGCGCAGCTGCCAAGAGATACGCGCCTCAGTCACGCGACCTTTGTGATTGATAACTCGGGTGATTTAGAATCACTCACTCTACAAATCCAGACCCTACACGAGAAACTCAGTCATGACAGATGACAAAGGCCATATTGTGTCTTGCCCTACCTGCAAAAAAGAAACGCGTTATCACGCAGATAATCCGTCTCGCCCGTTTTGCTCAGAGCGCTGTCGTTTGATTGATTTGGGTGAGTGGGCAGATGAAGGGCATCGCATCCCCCAGGGCAACCTGTTCCTCCCCAATTCAACGACCCGGAAATCGATACTCACTAAAGACCGCGAATTCCTGCCACCCCAAAACCACCATGCTCAGTCACCATCGGTAGATCATCGTGTGTCATGCCGCCCAAGGCATAGGCAGGAACACCGACCTGGCTTGCGAGTTCTGAAAAGCGATCCCAACCAAGCGCTGGCATCCCATCATGACTCGGTGTCTCACGCACTGGAGAAATGAGAAGCGCATCAAAAGGCCATGCCTGTTGCTTTGCCAAATCCTGTTCATCACGGATCCCAGCTGTGATGGGCCAAGGGTCATTGAGCTTTTCAAGATGACTCAAGCCATCAGATACGCGATCTGTTTTCCGTAAATGCACGCCACATCCGGCACGGAAACAAGGCAGTTGATCGAGCGTCAGAATCACCTGATGTCCACGTGTAAGCGCTGCATCAATCGCCATTTCAAGCTCAACACCTGGCGTCAGCCCCCGAAAATACAGAAGACACTGATACTCAGTCTGGGTCGCCCAAATCGCGGGTTCCAGCAGAAGCGATGGGTCATAGATGCGAATAATCCTTGGCAATCCAATTGCACGCACAATCGCATCATTTGCCTTTGGAAATTGAAGTGATGCTAACGCATCTGAAGAAAACCAATTCACATCCTGACCTTCAAGGCCCTGTGGTTCACCATCAAACTCAAACACTTCATACACCCACAAACGAATCGACTTATCACCATAATCCCAAGGGATTTGAAACATGAAATAGGATTCGCGAGGAGTGATACCGAGTTCTTCTGTCAGTTCTCGGTTCAGACAGTCTTTCGGGTCTTCGCCTGCTTCAAACTTGCCTCCTGGGAATTCCCAGAGCCCACCTTGATGCGCACTTTGATGGCGTTTGGAAAGAAGGATTTGCCCATCACGCCAGATCAGCGCGCAAGCGACTTGGATTTCAGGTCCGGTATTCGGCATTGATCCGAACATATTCTTTGGTGAGATCGCAGGTCATCACTCGACAATACCCTGAACCCACACCCATCGAAATCCGGATATCAATATCAACCGGATTCATTGCCGCCTGTCCTGCTTCTTCTGTGTACTCTGGATGACGACCACCGTTTTCAACGATTTGCACATCATTGATCCAAACATTCACACGATCGATCGCAATCTCAGAAATAGGAGCGCGCCCAACAGCTGCAACAATCCGCCCCCAATTAGGATCCGATGCAGCTAACGCGGTTTTCACCAGCGGTGAGAGCGCGACAGTATTCGCAATAGCATGCGCATCCTCATCACTGGTTGCATCTTCACAGATGACCCGGACAAACTTCGTTGCACCCTCACCATCGCGTGCAAGCATTTCAGCAAGGTCATCCGCTAACGCAGATAAAGCGCTCGCAAAAACTTGAGCTTCAGGACTTGCTGGATCGGTAATGATCTCGTGATTCGCTGTCTGTGTTGCGACGATCGCGCAAGCATCATTCGTCGAGGTATCGCCATCGACGGTAACGCAATTGAAACTGTGGTTGACGGCCTGTTTGAGAAGCACCTGTAAACACGCGCTGGACATCACGATATCCGATGCAATCAGACCAAACATCGTCGCCATGTTCGGATGGATCATGCCTGATCCTTTTGCCATCCCCGTTAACGTGACAGTCTGCCCACCAATCTCGCATTGGATGTGCCGCAATTTGGGATGCGTATCTGTCGTCATAATGGCGCGCGAGGCACGTTCCCATGCCTCAGTCGATGCATCACAAGCATCCAACGCTTTAGGTAGCGCGTCACAGATGGATTGGACAGGCAACGGCTCGCCGATCACACCTGTTGAAAATGGCCAAATGGCATCATCGGACACACCGGTTAGTGAGGCGAGTGATGAGACAGTTTCGCGGCATGCTTCCATACCTGACGCACCCGTACCGGCGTTTGCATTACCAGCGTTCAGTAGCCAATAACGAACGGACGGAGTGGAGGCTAAATGTGCTCTCAGCACATGCACAGGGGCCGCACAAAACTGATTAGTGGTGGTGACACAAGCACCGATCGAACCTTCATCAAAAGCCATGAGCAGAAGATCATCGCGCTCTTTGTTCTTGTAGACGGGTGCACGGACTGCTCCCAATCGAACGCCCTTAACAGGTAACCCACCGACTGACGATTTCATCTGGCTCTCACACTTCACAAAGAAGCATGTGACGGCGCATTAACCAATGCGACCATGACACTGCTTATATTTTTTACCACTTCCACATGGACAAGGCTCATTTCGTCCAACCTTGTGGCTCACAGCCGGCATCGGCCGATCCGGTGCCGCATCAGCGGATTCTTCATCTGAAGATGCCGCTGCCTCATGTGTCGCCTGAGCTTGTGCCAATTGCTCGACTGCCTGCTGGCGACGGGCTTCTTCCTGCGCTTCGATTTCTTCTTTGGTTGGTACCTGAACAGCAGTCAGTACACGAACCGATTCACGCTTGATTTGATCGAGCATGGACGTAAAGAGTTCGAACGCTTCACGTTTATATTCCTGCTTTGGATTCTTTTGCGCGTAGCCACGGAGATGAATCCCTTGGCGTAAGTAGTCCATCGCGGCCAAATGCTCTTTCCATTGGTGATCGAGCACCTGCAGTAGAACCTGCTTCTCAAACCGGCGCATTGTGTCTTCACCAACAACACCAATCTTTTCATCATGACGGCGCACTGCCTCATCAATGATTTTCTCGAGGAGTGTTTCTTCGTATAGAGACTCATCTTCATCAAGCCATTCCTGGATTGGCATCTCGAGACCGAACTGCGTCGCAAATTCCTCAGTCAGACCTGGGACATCCCACTGCTCAATCAAACTTTGTGGTGGAATATAGGTTGCAACAACCGATGTAAACACATCTCGACGAATCGCCATGACAAGGTCTGACAGATCGTCAGCATCCATCAACTCATTCCGTTGCGCGTACACTTGAGTTCGCTGATCGTTCGCTACATCGTCATAATCCAATAGCTGCTTACGCATATCGAAGTTACGACCTTCAACCTTCTTCTGCGCTTTTTCGATCGCGTTGGTCACCATCTTGTGTTCAATCGCCTCACCACGTTGCATACCGAGGCTTTGCATGATCGAACGCATTTTTGGTGATGCGAAAATCCGCATCAAATCATCTTCGAGAGACAAGAAGAAACGTGACGATCCAGGGTCACCCTGACGGCCCGAACGTCCACGGAGCTGGTTATCAATACGACGTGATTCATGACGCTCAGAACCGACAATATGGAGACCACCAGCCGCAAGCACTGCTTCGTGACGCGTTTGCCAATCAGCCTTGACCGCTTCGATTTGTGCATCCGTTGGTGAATTCAATTCAGCAACTTCTGCCTGCCAATTACCTCCAAGCATGATGTCAGTACCGCGACCAGCCATGTTGGTTGCGATCGTGACGGCACCCGGACGACCGGCTTCAGCAATAATGTGCGCTTCTCGCTCGTGCTGTTTGGCGTTCAAGACGTTATGTTGGATACCTTCCTTATCCAAGAATTGCGATAAGAGTTCAGAGGCCTCAACCGATGCGGTACCCACAAGGACCGGACGGCCTTTATCACGCTCAGCGATCACATCAGCGACAATCGCCTCAAACTTTTCTTCCATCGTCATGTAAACCAAATCGTTATAGTCGATTCGCTTCACAGGCACGTTGGTTGGAATGACGACAACATCCAAGCCGTAGATTTGTCTGAATTCGTAAGCCTCGGTATCCGCTGTCCCGGTCATGCCTGACAACCGATCATACAGGCGGAAGTAGTTCTGGAATGTGGTTGATGCAAGTGTCTGGCTTTCAGGCTGGATATCAACGCCTTCTTTCGCTTCAACCGCCTGGTGCAGACCTTCTGACCAACGACGACCTGGCATCGTCCGACCAGTATGCTCGTCAACGATGACAACCTGACCATCTTGGATGATGTAGTGGACGTTTCTTTGGAATAGCGTGTGCGCACGTAATCCAGCATTCACATGATGGAACAGAGCGAGGTTCGCGGGAGCCCCATTTCAGCAAGTTCTGCTTCGATCAATTCATGACCGAGTTCTGTCAATTCAACAGAGCGGTTTTTCTCATCTAATAAATAATGCCCTTCAACCTCGAACGATTCGCCATCTTCAGACATCTTCGCTTCGGTGAGTTTTGGAATGATTGCATTGATCGCTTTGTATCGCTCTGAGTGATCATCTGCCGGACCTGAGATAATGAGCGGTGTTCGCGCTTCATCGATCAGAATCGAATCCACCTCATCCACAATGGCGAACGATAATTCACGCTGCACACGACCTTCAGGCGAAAACGCCATGTTGTCTCTGAGATAATCAAATCCGAATTCGTTGTTCGTGCCGTAGGTAATGTCAGCTGCATAGGCAGCACGTTTCTCTTCAGGACTTTGACCTGATGCAATCACGCCAACAGTTAACCCAAGCCCTTCATAGAGGGGGCGCATCCAATTGGCGTCTCGATTGGCCAAGTATTCGTTCACAGTCACGACGTGAACACCTTTGCCTTCGATAGCATTCAAATAGGCTGGCAAGGTCGCAACCAAGGTTTTGCCTTCACCGGTCCGCATCTCAGAAATGCGACCTTCATGGAGGGTCATACCACCGACCATCTGAACATCAAAATGCCTTAAGCCAAGTTGTCTTTTACTGACTTCTCGACAAACAGCAAACGCATCGGGAAGAATCTGATTCAGGGTCTCACCGGCTGTGATTCGCTCACGGAACTCATCGCGCTTCGCTGCGAGTGCTTCATCGGTGAGTGATTCGAGAGTGGATTCTTGCTGATTAATCGCGGCGACCGCCCTCAGCATCCGTTTGACTTCCCGGTCGTTTTTGGAGCCGAAGATCTTCCGGACAAATGTCCCTAACATGCGTATCCTATAATGTCTGTATTAGTAAAAACGGCATTGTAGCGAATTGCGTGACCCCGGACAGCTAAAAAGCCTGAGAACTTTGATCAATCGATCAGGAAGTCACCTCGAGACACTTCAGCTTGAAGCATCGATTCAGGCGAAACGTGCCCAAATCATCGAATCCCTTCTGCCAACAGAACTTAAACATGAGGTCGCAACTGGAGATCTCAATTCCGGACTCCTTACGTTGTATGTTCCACAAGCAGCTTTAGCGGCCAAATTGCGCTTCGAGGAGTATAGCCTCATCGAGGCATTACAGAGCGATCCGTTATTTCGGGGAATTCGGAGAATTCAGTGTCGAGTGCGACCGCGACGTACCGAGGAAAAGACGGCAAAAGGCAAAACCATTGCACCGAGCAAAAAGGCTGGCGCATCGATCCAAGAATTTTCAGAAACGCTTGAGGATGACGAACTTAAACGTCAGTTTCAGCAATTGGCTGCACGGGTATCGGGCAATCTTCCGCCCGATCAAAAGTAACAACTTCATAATTACTTGGGTCAGAGAACAACTGACGCAGTAATTTATTATTCAATGCGTGACCACTCCGATTACCTGAGTAGTGGCCAATAATTGGACGTCCTGCCAAATACAGATCGCCAAGTGCATCGAGCACTTTATGCTTTACGAACTCATCATTCTGGCGTAGCCCATCATCGTTCAAGATTCGATCCTCACCAACAACAATCGCGTTAGCCATTGAGCCGCCGCGAGCAAGGTTGTTCGCTTTGAGGTAATCCAGATCGCG
>RGHP01000082.1 GCA_010024125.1 Gammaproteobacteria bacterium
CAGCCAATACCATCGCTATGGCGAGTGGCGCTTTGAATCGAAGTGCAATCAATGCCCCAAGTACAACACCCGACAAAGCGATCACAAATTCAACTAAAGGGATCTCGAGTCCTACAATTCCGAGCGCGGCACCGACTGCCATGATTGATGGAAAAACAATAGGCAAAATCCATAGCGCACGATCGCCCAAAAAAGCACCCCACAAACCTACAGCGACCATGGCCACAAGATGGTCAAATCCCATGATCGGATGTAAAAAACCTGTAAGAAATCCACCACCTGCTCCTTCTGGAGCATGTGCAAATACCAATCCTGGAACAAACAGCAATAGGCATAGAAGAAAACGTTTCATGAGAACCCTCAGTTTCATTTGATCGGAATTGATTCGTTCAAATAGCATCCGTGCCTATTTGCATCGCAAGGCTACAGTAATTCAATGGGAGCTAAAAGACGCCAAACAAGCGGTTTTTGGATTCAGATCAAATGTGAGTAAATTGAAGAATTGGCTCCGCGAGCAGGACTCGAACCTGCGACCAAAAGATTAACAGTCTTCTGCTCTACCAACTGAGCTATCGCGGAACTCAGGATGGCCGCGAACTTTAATGATTCAGAGGTGCTTCGTCAAGACCTCCAACCGGATTAATTGGCTGGCGCGGCCGAATCAAGCGCGTCATCATCTTGGATCGATTTTTCTCCAGAGTTTTTTCGCCAATGCCTTTGATCGCCAAAAGCTCTTCTGGTGTATCGATCGGACCAAACCGATTTCTGTATTCAATGATCTTTTTTGCTTTCGACAGCCCAATACCATTGAGTGACTTCGCGATTTCCTGTGCTGATGCAGTATTTAAGTCAACCGACTCGGCAGATGCGTTAAGAGTCATCAAAGACAACACGGTAGCGAAGATTAGATGTTTCATGAGTACCCCCCTCACTGGAGGATAGTCGGCTTTATGTGACTGACGTCAGAAATCGACGAGGGAGCTTGTCAGAGTTCTTCGACAATACGAGCAATCGCTGTCTCTGGATGATCGGAGGCGGTAATTGGGCGACCAATCACTAAATAATCCGATCCGTTGGCGATCGCATCTTTTGGAGTCACGATGCGAGTTTGATCATCGGCAGCGGCCCAGCTCGGGCGAATCCCAGGAGTCACCAAACAAAAGTCTGCACCAAGGGACTGACGAAGCCTCTGAGCTTCTTGTGCCGAGCATACAACACCATCTAAACCTGAGGCATGGGCAAGACCTGCTAGATGATCAACTTGCGACTCAAGATCGCGAGAAACGCCCAGTTCTTGAAGACCACTGCCCGACATACTCGTCAGGACAGTCACCCCAATCAATAACGGCCGATGCGACTCACCCTCTAGGATTTCTCGAGCCGCTCGCATCATATCCGTACCACCGGAACAGTGGACGTTCGTCATCCATACACCCCAACGGGCCGCAGCACGAACAGCCTTTGCGCAGGTATTTGGAATGTCATGAAACTTAAGATCAAGAAACACTTCGAGGCCTGCATCGTGACAGATTTCGATAGCCAAGGGTCCAATCGATGTGAACAATTCTTTACCAATTTTCGCTCGGCAATGCGTGTTCGGAATCTGCTTCACGAGCTCACGTAATTCCGTAGCGGTCGACACATCCAGAGCAACAACGATCCGTTGATCAGCCATCCACAGCTTTCCGTTTGTTTGGAACCATCGAGGCGATCAACACCAACAGACTGCCTGTCACCACGCCGATAAAAAACGTCGCAATCAGGACAACAGCAAGACTTGTTGGTGGAATTTGGATCCAAACAAGATCAATCGCAACGGGATCAGAATTAAATAGATAGAGAACACAACCGGCCACTAAGAGGGTAACAACCCAAATCAAAGTGACCAGTCGCTTCACAAGCTTCATGATTTCCGGGATTCCAGAAATGCTGTATTCACTGCTTCACGCAGCTCTTTACCGGGCTTAAAGTGAGGAACTGCCTTTGAGTCCAAAACCACTGACTCGCCAGTTTTTGGATTCCGTCCGACACGCGCTTTACGCTTGTGCAGTGAGAATGACCCAAAACCTCGCAATTCAATTCGACCACCTTCAACCAATTGTCGGCTCATGCGGTCGAAAATAGCTTTAACAGCCAATTCCACATCTTTAGGAGGTAATGCTGGGTAGCGTGTTGCGATTCGCTCAATGAGCGTCGACTTAGTAATACCTGACATATGACCTTCCGATGTCTGGCCGGGCATAGCCCGGCCGCAATAGCCGGATTACTCGCGGCCTTCCATCTGAGCTTTAATCAGCTCACCGATCGTTGTAGGACCAACCTCACCTTCATCAGCTGACGCTTCATTCAGGTTGCGGAGAGCTTCCTTCTCTTCGGCTTCTTCCATTGCACGTACAGACAATGAAATTTGACGCGTCTTACGATCAACGTTTGCGATCTTCGCTTCAACTTCATCACCGACGTTTAAGACGTTACGCGCATCTTCAACGCGGTCTCGTGACAATTCTGAAGCTTTCAGAATCGCGAGGACACCGTCGCCGAGATCAACAGTTGCCTGCTTCGCTTCAACTTCAGTCACGGTCCCTTTAACAACAGCACCTTTCTCTGTACCTGACAGGAAACCGCCCATTGGATCTTCTTCCAACTGCTTCACACCAAGAGAAATACGCTCACGCTCTGGATCGACTGCCAAAATAACGGCTTCAAGATCTTCGCCCTTCTTGAAGTTACGAACAGCTACTTCACCTGGCTCAGACCATGACAAGTCAGACAAGTGGATCAGGCCATCGATTCCACCATCAAGACCGATGAATACACCGAAATCTGTAATTGATTTGATTGGGCCAGACACTTTCTCGCCTTTCGCATGAGTTGCTGAGAATGCTTCCCATGGATTGACTTTACATTGCTTGATACCGAGTGAGATACGACGACGCTCTTCATCGATGTCAAGAACCATGACTTCAACTTCGTCACCCAAAGACACAATCTTCGATGGATGAACGTTCTTGTTGGTCCAATCCATTTCAGAGACGTGAACAAGACCTTCAACGCCTTCTTCGATTTCAGCAAAACAGCCGTAATCAGTGAGGTTAGTAATACGCGCGTTCACACGAGTATTGACTGGGTAACGATTCTTAATTTCGATCCATGGATCTTCGCCAAGCTGCTTCAGACCGAGTGATACGCGGTTACGCTCACGATCGAACTTCAATACCTTCACATCAACTTCATCGCCAACGGCAACGACTTCTGATGGATGCTTAATACGCTTCCATGACATGTCAGTGATGTGCAACAGACCGTCAACGCCGCCGAGGTCTACGAACGCACCGTAGTCAGTCAAGTTCTTAACGATACCCTTAACTGCCTGACCTTCAACGAGGTTCTCAAGAAGCGCTTCGCGCTCTTCTGAATTCTCCTGCTCAAGAACTGCGCGACGTGAAACAACAACGTTGTTGCGACGCTGATCAAGCTTGATCACTTTGAATTCGAGGTCTTTACCTTCCAAATGAGCAACATCGCGCACCGGACGAACATCAACCAAAGATCCTGGTAAGAAAGCACGGATACCTGCGAGGTCGACTGTGAAACCACCTTTGACCTTGCCGTTGATAATACCCATAACAACTGCGTTGCCTTCGTGTGCTTTTTCGAGGTCGATCCACGCTTCTGCACGCTTCGCTTTTTCGCGAGACAGGCGTGTCGCACCGAAACCATCTTCAACCGCATCCAAAGCAACTTTCACGGAATCGCCGATTGCGATTGCGAGTTCACCCTGCTCATTGATGAATTGTGATTTCGGGATCGCTCCCTCAGATTTCAGACCGGCGTTAACAATAACGAAGTCTGGTTCAATTGCGACTACAGTGGCGTCAACGATGGCGCCTGGAGTCATGTCGATGTCGTTAAGACTCTGTTCAAAGAGTTCTGCGAAAGTTTCGCTCATTCAAATGTCCTATTTTTTCGGCTTTAAGCCGTCCGCCTGATCAGCCCAAACGGAGTTGGTTTTTAATTTCAGTGCGCGTTCTTGCTGATGTCACCACTGAAATTTCACATGTCCTATGCCAAACCCTTTGCTCGGCATAGGTCTCGTACATCTGCCACTACTTGAGCAGCTGTTTTATCTGAACTATCAATCACGTACGCGTCATCAGCAGGAACCAATGGTGCCACCTTGCGCGTCCGATCCCGGACGTCCCGAATTTCGAGGTCGCGTAGTATAGCGGAACGCTCAACTGTTTGACCAGACTGAATTAATTCTAAATATCGACGCTCTGCGCGGACCTCAACACTCGCATCCAAAAAAATTTTTAAATTGGCATCAGGGAAAACAATTGTTCCGAGATCACGACCGTCGCCCACAAGCCCTGGATCCCTTGCCTGACGGCGTTGCAAGCCCATCAGCGCATCTCGAACGGGCGGATGGACAGCAACTTGGCTCGCCGCATCGGCAACTGCTTGAGTTCTCAATTGATCACCGACTGAGACGCCATTCAACATGATTTCAGTGCCCTGAGCGTTATATGGGAAGCGCAAATCGAGAGAATTCGAAAGCGCAACGAGCGCCTCAATATCGTCGAGTTCGATTCCTGCATCCGTCGCAGCCAACCCTAAAATTCGGTAAATCGCACCGGAATCCAGCAGATGAAATCCGAGTTCCAGCGCAATGAGCCGTGCCGCAGTACCTTTGCCAGCACCGCTCGGTCCATCGATTGTGATAACAGGGACTGTCACGAAGAGACCGTTAGCGGGAAACCTGTTTCACGAGCCAAGCCAACGAAATTCGGGAAACTGGTCGCAACGTTAGCACAGTCATTAACGATGACGCCGCCATCACTCATGAGGCCGGCCACGCTGAATGCCATGGCAATTCGATGATCCTCATATGCTTCGACTGTACCGCTTCCAAAGCGAAATTCAGGACCACCACCCTGAATCAACGCACCATCGGGCGTGCCTTCAATCGACACACCTAAGGCTTTCAAACCATCCACCATGCTTTGAATTCGATCGGATTCTTTCACTCGCAACTCCTCGGCCCCTGTGACCTGAGTCACGCCACTTGCGCAACACGCAGCAACGAATAAGACCGGAAATTCATCGATCGCCAATGGAACCAATGCTTCTGGGACATTGATACCCTTGAGCGGAGCATGACGCACACGCAAATCGGCAACAGGTTCGCCACCAACTTCGCGTGCATTTAAAACTTCAATATCAGCACCCATGAGCTTCAGAATCTCGAGAATTCCAACGCGTGTTGGATTTATACCAACATGAGACAGAGTCAAATCAGAACCTGGGACAATCGATGCGGCGACCAAGAAAAATGCTGCAGATGAAATATCCGACGGCACGTCAATATGACAGGCAGTCAATCGGCCACCGCCCACGACAGAAGCCGTTGCTCCTTGACGCTGCACCGGATACCCGAATCCTTGCAACATACGCTCTGTATGATCACGCGTCGGCGCCGGTTCAGTCACACTGGTTTCGCCATCAGCGTACAAACCAGCCAACAAAAGGGCGGACTTCACCTGTGCACTCGCCACCTGCATGTCAGTATGACAGCCGCTTAGCGACTTGCCACCGGTGATTTTGACTGGCGGAGTACCATCTTCAGACGTTGTTATGACCGCACCAAGCCGAGCCAATGGTTCGCTCACGCGACGCATTGGTCGGCGTGAAAGCGAGGTATCTCCGGTCAACTCTGAGTCAAAGCTCTGACCTGCCAAAATACCTGAAAGGAGACGCATCGATGTGCCTGAATTACCCATATAAAGAGGCGCAGCAGGAGCTTTCAGGCCATCACATCCCACGCCATGAACCGTCACACGCCCTTCGATCGGACCATCAATCTGGACACCCATATCGCGGAATGCCTGGACTGTTGCAATTGCATCTTCGCCCTCCAGAAATCCATCAACCGTGGTGACGCCATCAGCAAGCGCACCCAACATAATCGAGCGGTGCGATATGGATTTGTCACCTGGAACACGAATCGTTCCTCTAATTCCTTGGTGTGCTTCAGTAATTGTAAAAACAGAAGGATGAGTCTCCGTCACCGGATGAGCTCCTTGATCAGTCAATGATGAAAATAATGTGCGCGCAGCTCGCGCCCTCTCAAAACTCCGCATGATCCACTCGCCATCTCCCCGGGAGATCGCATCACGCATTTGGTTCAGCCGTTCGGCAAATCGGTCAATTCCCTCAAGAATTGCATGTTGGTTTGCCAAACTAATGTCTCGCCACATAACCGGATCGCTTGCAGCGATTCGAGTGAAATCGCGAAAGCCGCCTGCTGCATAACGAAAAATCTCTAAATGCTCATCGTCATCCGAAAGAGCGTGCACAAGATTGAACGCCAAAACATGTGGTAGATGACTCGTCAACGCGAGCACTTCATCATGACGCTCAGCATCCATTTGTGAGACCGACGCACCCTGCGTTTCCCAAAACGAAGACACCAAGCGAATTGCATCGGCGGCTGTGTTGGTATCAGGGGTCAAAATCACTTGATGATCGACGTACAAGTCTGGATTCGCAGCATCAACACCACTTTGCTCACTTCCAGCAATCGGATGGCCCGGCACAAACCATGATGGTATTGAGTCACAGACAGAACCGATATCACGAATCACGCTGCCTTTCGTCGACCCAGCATCTGTCACCACAGACTCGGGGTTACGCGCCACATCGACGTCCTTAAACACTGAAAGGAATTGGCCCATCGGTACTGCAATCAAAATGAGATCGGCGTCTTGCACCACACCCGCAATCGAATCAAAGCTTTGATCGATTAGCCCTTTGGCGAGCGCTTGTTGACGCGTCGCTTCCGTTCTTGAGTACCCTGCAATAGTCCAGTCTTGTGTGCGCTTTTTGATCGCTGCGCAACATGAGGCGCCGATCAAACCGAGCCCAATGACGGAAAGTCGTTTCATAAGACGGCTCTTGGATATGAACCTAAGATTTTTAGCTCTGCAGATTGTGCGCGAATATCGTCCAAAAAC
>RGHP01000083.1 GCA_010024125.1 Gammaproteobacteria bacterium
AGACTTTTGAAACCGGTCTCGCAAAGACAGTTGATTGGTTCCTCGCTAATGAGTCTTGGTGGCAGCGTGTCAGGAGCGGAGCATATCAAGGCGAGCGGATTGGGACTCTGTAGCGGAGATTAATAGTCGCTTAACCTCAGACCCCTTTAGTATAATTAGGCTATGAAATTAGAAACTTTACTTCGCGAATCCTTGATTCAAGACATTAATCCAACGTTTATCGACTTGGAAAATGAGAGTCACGGTCATAATGTTCCTAAGAACTCTGAAACGCACTTCCGTCTCGTTATTGTGTCAGATGCGTTTGATGGGTTGTCTCGCGTAAAGCGTCATCAGTTGGTTTATAAAGCAGCGGACCAAGCCTTAAAGCAAGGGGTCCATGCGCTTGCGATGCAGTGTTTTACAGAATCCGAATGGGCAGACAATCCAGACCGTTTAACCTCGCCACCGTGTAAGGGTGGAATGAAGAAGGACCTTCAATGAATCAACTCGTTGTTGCCGCGCTCTATCAGTTTGTAGAGCTTCCAGATTATCAAGAGCTCAGAGCACCTCTCTTGGACACCTGTATGTCACATGGTGTTCGAGGCACATTGCTATTGGCGGAGGAAGGGATTAACGGGACGATTGCGGGAACACGTGAAGGGATTGATGGAGTCAAAGCATGGTTGGCTGCAGATGGCCGATTTGATCGCTTAGAGTATAAAGAATCGTTAATGGATGCCGACGGCATTCCGTTCTATCGCATGAAAGTGAAGCTCAAGAAAGAGATCGTCACCTTGGGTGTGCCTGGTATCAGTCCAAAAATGAAGGTCGGACGCTATGTGATGCCAGAAGACTGGAATGATCTGATCCTTGATCCTGAAACAGTCACAATCGACACCCGAAATGATTACGAATATGAAGTCGGTACCTTTAAAGGCGCGATTAACCCAGAAACAAAAACGTTTCGTGAATTCCCAGAATGGGTCGCCGAGAATCTAGACCCTAAAAAGCATAAGAAAGTCGCGATGTTTTGTACGGGCGGAATTCGCTGTGAAAAATCGACAAGCTATCTTCTTGAGCAGGGTTTTGAAGAGGTCTATCACTTAAAAGGTGGTGTCTTAAATTACTTTGAACAAGTGCCACACACAGAGAGTACTTGGGAAGGTGAATGTTTCGTTTTTGACAACCGCGTGACTGTGAATCACAAGCTTGAACCCGGTGATTTTGATCAGTGTCATGCCTGTCGTCGCCCGATCACAGAAGGCGACAAGAAGCGTCCAGAGTTTGTGATGGGTGTGCAATGTCATCAGTGTGTGGATGAGCACTCCGATGCGCAAAAAGACAGGTTTCGGATGCGTCAGCAGCAGATTGAGCTGGCCGAGTCGCGCGGAGAGCGCCATGTCGGTATGGATGCCCAAACGATTAAGCAGCGCCAAGAAGCAGCGCGTAAGGCGCGTGCTTTACATAAAGAACAACAACGTGAGCTCGAGGCTCAAAAGCTGAGAAAAGCCTAGTTCTCGAGAGGCCGAATCACTTGTTCAACAAAGGCGCGTGCGCCTTTGGCGACATTTTCAGCCCAGTGGTCGGCCGCATCGTCGTTTGCATTGTCCGAAATATATTTCCAGCATTGGAAATGAATCTGATAAAGCCGCGCAACTTTCGCAAGCGCATAGGCTTCCATATCAACGATATCCGTTATTAATTCTGGAGGAGTGGTCACAAAGTGATCACCGGTTCCGAGAGACACCCCAGACCCGCCAAGGTCGATATGACCTGTTGTATCAAAGGGTGTGTGTCCCAATTCAAAACCCAGAGGTCTCACATCCATGTCACGTTGAACGATGTGGTTCACTCGATTGAGACCAGTAATTTGCGTGTTGAGCGCGCCGGCGGTGCCGTAGTTGATGAGGTGTGTCGGTTGAGCCTCGAGAACGGCCTCGGTTGCAGCGATTGCTGCGTTGACTTTGCCAACGCCGGTGTATAGCACGTTCCAACCGGGGACCATGTGGGTTGGGAGTTCATCCTCAAGCGCGACAACAATCAACGTATTGTCAGGGGTGATTGGTTGATTACTCATCATAGACCTGCAAACTCTTTACCGGAGCCTTGAGGTTGTCTCGGCCGTTGAGTAATTCAAGTTCAATGAGAACAACGGTACCTACAACCTCTGCGCCTGAATCATTCAGTAGCTTTTCGGTTGCTGCTAACGTGCCGCCTGTTGCGAGAAGATCGTCAATTAAGACAACACGCTTCCCAGCTAACTCTCTGTCTTTCTGAACCGCGAGTGTCGCTTCACCATATTCCAATGCGTAGGACTCTTCGCGGACTGCTCCGGGTAATTTTCCTTTTTTACGCACCATGACCACGCCCAGATCCATCAACAGAGCGACCGGTGTTGCAAACAAAAATCCACGTGAATCGATACCGACTAAGACGTCTGGCGCCCATTCAGTGATGGCGTCTGAAATCAGGTGACACACCGATTTCAGTCGGTCAGGATGCTCAATGATCGGTGCGATGTCATAAAACAAAATGCCAGGTTTCGGAAAATCTGGATAGGTCTGTATCCAAGCGTCCAAGTGGTTAGACATGGGAATCCTTAATAATGCGGCGGTGGAGCGGAGTCGTCTGATCCACCGAGTTGTGACATGTGTTCGATCAGCGGCCTGACCAAATTCGCCAATGCGTGTAGCTCGTCAGTGAGTTTATCGCGATCGCGATTGAGTGATACCACCTCGCGATTGAGGGCATCGATCTGATCCTCTAAAAAGGCAATGCGAATTTCGAGATCAGAGACAGTCGAGTCTTGGCTCATCGTCTTGTAAAGTACTCCGCTAGACCATACTACTAAATTACTTTTCTGTTTGGAGTTTCTCATGCGTAAGCCACTAGGCCAACTGTTCTTGTCACTTGTTTTATCAGTCATTGGTGCGTTCGTTCTGATGTTTTTATTGCCATCATTCGGAATGGAGCCAAAAGCAGGTTCAGAAATGGAAGCTGGTGTACTCATTGCGATCGTAATCGTCGTGGTGCTATACGCGCAGGGTGCTCTGCAATCGGTGATCGCAAATCGTCGCTTCGTTGAATCCATTCCAAGCGGTCCCCGCGAAGAGGGGACAGTAAAGTGGTTTAACTCCACCAAAGGATTTGGTTTCATCACGCGTGAAGACGGTGAAGACGTATTCGTTCATTACCGCTCGATTCGCGGTCGAAACCGGTATCTTTTGCGTGAAGGTGCAACTGTAAGCTACGTACTGGGTCGTTCAGGTAAAGGCCCTCAAGCTGAGGATGTTGATCTCGCTGATTAATCAGCCGATCAGCTCAGTCATCAGGCCTATGTAGAGGTCTTTGAGGCGAGGGAGGTCATCGATTTTGACCTCCTCGTCAATTTTATGAATCGATCGATTGATCGGCCCAAGTTCAATCAACTCGCAACCAAGTTTTGCAATAAATCGTCCGTCAGAGGTGCCACCACCTGTTGAAAGGTCGGTTTCAATCCCTGTCTGTGCTTTGATGACTTTCGCAGTCGCACTCGTTAAGGTGCCATGCGTGGTCAGAAAGGGCTCACCTGATAGGTTCCACTCGATCGATGCTTCCATCCCAAGGGTATCGATCAATTGCTCAACCATGGCTTCGATGCGCTCGGCTGTTGTCGATGTTGAGAAACGCCAGTTGCACCGAAACGCTGTTGTTCCAGGGACTACATTCGTCGCTCCGGTTCCTGCATTGATGTTAGAGACCTGAAAGCTTGTCGGGGGGAAATAGTCGTTTGGTTCGTCATCCCAATCGGTTCCCACAAGGTCTGCAATTAACCGTGATGCACCATGGATTGGATTATCAACGAGCTCTGGGTAGGCGACATGACCTTGAGTTCCATGCACCGTGATGAATGCATTGAGTGATCCGCGACGCCCGACACGAACCACATCTCCAAGCGTATCTTTTGAGCTTGGCTCACCGACAATGCAGTAATCAATGGCAGGTTCACTTGCTGCGGCTTGTCGTTTTTCTAATTCTTCGACAACTGCGACGGTTCCATCAGTGGCTGGTCCTTCTTCATCGCTTGTCAGAAGGAAGCTGATCCGTCCTGCAGGGTTCGGCCTTTGTTCAAGAAATTCCTCACAGGCAACAACCATGGCTGCCAGTGATGATTTCATATCAGCGGCACCACGGCCTCTGAGGTATCCATCTTGAGTTACAGTCGGAATAAAAGGATCCGAAGACCACTCTTTTAAGTCTCCTGTTGGCACCACATCGGTATGTCCAGCAAAGCAGAGCATGGGTCCTTGTTGCCCAAATGTGGCCCACAGGTTCGAGACACCCTGACGGTCGATCCTCTCGAGTTGAAAGCCTAAGCGCTCGAGCCGTGTGCCGATCACGGTTAAGCATCCGGCATCATTTGGTGTGACTGACTCGCGGCGGATCAGTTCTTCGGCTAGCTCAAGCACAGGGCAGGTCATGGACGTCCTCAGTTATTTGCGTGTAATTCGTCGTTAAGCGCAATGGCTGATTGATTAGCTAAGCATTCAATTTCACCAGTCATTGAGTTGCGACGGAAAAGCAGATCGTCTTTACCTGCAAGTTCACGCGCTTTTACGATACCCACAGCTTGCCCATCCTTATCAAGCAACTTCACCTTCTGACCGGCTGTTAAATACAGCCCAGATTCAACAGTACAACGATCACCCAGTGGAATACCAAGTCCTGCATTAGCACCTAATAGGCATTGCTCACCCACAGAAATCACAATATTTCCGCCACCGGAGAGTGTGCCCATTGTTGATGAGCCGCCGCCGAGATCTGAGCCGTACCGAGTGTTCCAGCATTGAAGTTGATGAAACCCTCGTGCATGACAGTGGTCCCTTCGCCCAAATGAGCGCCCAAGCGGATGCGCGATGCATCACCAATGCGAACGCCCTGTGGAACCACGTAATCGGCCATTCTTGGGAATTTATCCACCGAGTGAACCGTTAATACGTCACCGTATGCGCGCGCACGTGTCTGTGCATGTGCGAGTTCTTTGACATCGATTGGACCTTGGCTTGTCCAAGCGACGTTCGGTAAGAGTCCGAACATGCCATCGAGATTGGTTCCGTGCGGTTGAATTTTGCGCATCGAGATCATCGATAATTTAAGGTAGACCTCTGGAACTGTTTGCGGCTTTTCGTCCGTTGCAAGCGCACAAATCACGAGTGGTTGTTCAGAACCAGCAAGCGGTGTGAGTGCTTTGAGAAGTCCTTCTGCATCGCCGTCGTTACTGTCTTCAAGAGCTTCAAGAAAGTCATCGAGATCGTCTGCAGTAATTTGACGCGTGAGGTTTGATCCATCCCAATCAAAGACGTCTGCAATGATGCTGACCACAGCAGGATCAGGTCGGCACAGTGCTTTTGGATAATAGGTATCAAGCCACTGATCTTCTGAGTTTTGGTGTCCAACACCGAGTCCAAATGCAAAACATTCCATGGGGGTATCCTTAAGCTTTTAATAAATTCGGGATGGTTGTCCACTGATCAGGGTTAAAGCCAACGGTCATGGCGTCACCATTAACCATCAACGGGCGCTTGATCAGCGTCGGCTTGTCGACAATCGCTTGAACGCGCGTCTGACCGGTGAATTGGTTTTTTACATCATCTGAGAGTTGACGATAGCTCGGCCCGCGTGTGTTGACCAGCGCATCGCCAACACCCTCGAGCCACGCCTCAACGGCATCTACCGATGGTGGATCTTTCTTAAAATCAACAAAATCATAGGGCACTCCATTGGCTTCGAGCCACTGAAAAGCCTTTTTCATGGAGTCACAGTTTTTGATGCCGTAGACTATTAAAGCCATGGATTACCTCGTGATAAATGTATTGACGCGTTCAAGCGCCTCTCGGCACGTGTCCGGTTCGGCAACTAAGGCCATTCTGACGAAGCCAGCGCCTGGGTTTACGCCGTTGACTTCACGACCGAGATATTGGCCGGGGAGTACGGTGACACCGGTTGCCTTAAATAAGTCTCGACTAAAGGTATCACAAGCAACAGGCGTCTTGGCCCATAGATAAAACCCAGCACCAGGATCGCGAGTATTCATTCGGTTGCCTAAGATCTCTGCGGCTTGTTCAAATTTTTGAGCATAGAGTGCTCGATTTTCAATCACGTGTTCTTCATTCGCCCACGCAAGCTCCGATGCCTTCTGCACGGCCATCGACATGGAACAACCATGGTATGTGCGGTATTTCAGGAAGGGCTGAATGAAGTTAGCGTCGCCTGCGACAAACCCAGAGCGAAGACCTGGCAGGTTCGAGCGCTTCGATAAGCTGTGGAACACGATGCATTTTTTGAATTCACGATTTCCGGTTGCAGCGCAGACTTCGAGTAGCCCCGGTGGCGGAGTCTCTCGATAGATTTCTGAGTAGCATTCATCAGAGGCAAGCCAGAAATCGAATGTGTGAGCCTTTTCGATCAACAAGGCGAGAGTTGCCTCATCGATCACAGTGCCGGTTGGATTACCCGGCGTGCAAATAAAACAGAACTGGCAGTCTTGCCAGATTGTGTCCGGCACTGCGTGGTAATCGGGCTGTCCTGATTCTGTGATCGGTAAATAGTGAGGCGTCAGCCCGGCCATGAAGGCCGCACCTTCGTAGATTTGATAGAAGGGGTTGGGGCAGACCACAGTAGCCCCAACTTTTGATCCATCCAGTACGGTTTGGGCAAAGGCAAACAAAGCCTCGCGCGATCCGTTGATCGGCAAAATTTGGTTTTCTGGGTTCAGCGTCAAACCATAACGTCTTTGCACCCAATTGGCGCAGGATTGACGCAAAGCAGGGATACCGGTAGTTGCAGGATAAGAACTTAAGGCCGCAGTGGAAGATGCAAGGGCATCCAAAACCAATTGCGGCGTGGCATGACGCGGTTCACCAATGCCAAGACTGATGGGGGCATGATTCGCGGAAGGTGTGACAGTT
>RGHP01000084.1 GCA_010024125.1 Gammaproteobacteria bacterium
GGAGGTTGGCGTGGAGCCTGAGGCGCGGAAGCTGCTTACGCAGATCCAGCGACGTACGGTTGAGTTAAGCTCAGAATTTGAGCTGGCACAGCTCGAAGTTGTTCGGACTCTGGCCAGATACAATATTTTTCTGGAGAACGAGGAGCAGCTGAGTGATGGGCACCGAGAGTGGCTCAAAAGCTATTTCCACGTAAACATTCGGAAATTCGTTTGCCCAATTGTGGTCTCGGATCGCGTTGACCTTGGTGATGTATTGGCGGATGACGCGACCTACCTGGTGGCCGAGTTACGAAAAGCTGATGATTACACCTACGCATTAATCGAGGTACCCACCGAGCACCACGCCAGGTTTATTGAGCTACCAACAGAGACAACTAGACGCAAAAAGCCGTTAGTTTTGCTTGATAACGCGATTCGGATTGGGTTGCCTGAAATTTTTGAGGGTTATTTTGAGTTTGATGACGTTCAGGCGTGGTCAATGAAGTTAACGCGTGACGCTGAGTATGATCTGTCTGGCGAGATCGACGAGAGCCTGATGGATCGACTGTCATCTGGACTTAAGCAGCGGCTTACCGCTGAGCCGACGCGTCTAGTGCATGACCGTGACATGCCAGACCGAGTCCTAGACATGTTGAAGCGTGAGCTGGGCATTACACGGAACGACGCGATTATCCCAGGCGGTCGGTATCACAATATGAAGGACTTTTTGTCTTTCCCGCCGATTGGGCGGACATCGTTACAGAACCCTAAGCTCCCGCCAATTGCGTCTAAGGCCCTCGATGGACAAAGGAACTACTTTTCTGTCCTGAAAGAGCAGGATGTTTTACTGCACTACCCGTACCATGATTTTTATCATTTCACGGAGTGGCTCCGTCAGGCTGCCACCGACCCGTCTGTGGAGTCTATTAGGATTAGTCTCTATCGTGTGGCCAGCTCCTCCCTGGTGATTAAGTCGCTCCTAGATGCAGTAGCGAACGGTAAAGACGTTTATGTTGTTGTCGAGCTTCAGGCTCGCTTCGATGAGGAGGCAAACATCCATTGGTCTAAGGTCCTCACAGACGCAGGAGTGAGGGTTACGTTTGGCATCGCTAACCTTAAGGTCCATTCCAAGCTCTGCCTGATAACGCGTCACGAGGATGGTCGACGAGTGCGATACGCCCACATTGGCACCGGTAATTTCCATGAAAAAACGGCCCAAACTTATACAGATTTTAGTTTATTGACCGCCAGGCCTGAAATTACGACCGAGGTTCGTCAGGTCTTTTCATTTTTTAATGCCCCGTACCGTAGTTTTGTGTTCCGTCATTTGTGGGTCAGCCCAGTGACACAGCGAAAACAAATTTATCAACAAATTGATCGAGAGATTGAGCTGGCCGATTCCGGCAAGAAAGCGAAGATTACCCTGAAGGTCAATAACTTGGCGGACGATGAATTGATAACTAAGCTGTATGAGGCGAGCAGGGCCGGTGTCCGTGTAGACGTTAGCGTGAGGGGCATGTGCTCCTTGATCCCCGGCGTGCCCGGTATGAGCGACAGGATTAGAGTTATCAGTATCGTGGACAGGTTCCTTGAGCATCCTCGGGTCATGATTTTTCATAATGGTGGTGATCCTAATGTATACATAAGCTCTGCAGATTGGATGACACGAAACATGGATAACCGGGTCGAGGTAACTGTCCCGATTTATGACGATAATCTTAAAAAAATTATCTGCGATCTTATGGAGTTACAGTTCCGGGACACCGTGAAGGCTCGACTTATTGATGAGGATCAGTCGAATCAGTATGTAAAGCGAGGCAACCGCAGGAAGGTCCGGTGCCAGATCAGTACCTACAATTATATCAAGCAAATTGAGAGCAAATGACTTGGATAGCCTGTCATCAGAGCGGCTAGTCGCAGCCGTCGACCTAGGGTCAAATAGCTTCCACATGACCGTCGCCAAGTTGACGTCTTCTGGTCTGCAGGTGCTTGTCCGTGATCGCGAGCGAGTGAGACTAGCATCGGGACTGAATCGTAAAAGCGTCCTCGATAAGGAGGCTATAGAGCGGGGGATCAAGACTTTAAGGCGGTTCGATGCGCGTTTGTCGGGTGTTGCGACTGAGGATATCCGGGTCGTAGCGACGCACACCCTTCGGGAAGCTAAAAACGCCCATGAATTTCTCGACTTAGCCTCCGAACACTTCCGGGCCCAAATAAATGTGATCTCTGGTCCCGAGGAGGCCCGCTTAATTTTTCAGGCGGTGGCGCACACACAATCGATCGATGGGCGGTTTTTAGTGTTCGATATCGGTGGTGGGTCAACTGAGTTCGCTGTCGGGTTTGACTTTGAGACCGAGTTTCTTTCATCGAGGACCCTCGGTTGCGTTACATTTACAAAACAATTCATGAAAAAGGTGGACCCCGAGAGCTTTGCGGAAATCGAGCTAAACACGCGGAAAGTAATTGAGCCCATCGTGTCTCGGATTCGAGGCCTACAAGTCGACAAAATCTTTGGGACCTCTGGCTCAGCGAAAGGTGTTAGCGCCCTGGGGAGTTACCTTGGCCATGGCCCAATTATCACCCCAGAGTCACTGGAATCATGCAAACGTTTTGTCCTCAAGGATATTAATCGGCGCGCCACTGATATTCCTGACGTGAGCCCAGAAAGAATGCAGGTCCTCCCGGCGGGTATCGGAATCATGTCGGCAATCGTAGACGAACTCAGACTGTCCCAGGTTCATTTTTGTGACGCAGCCCTCCGTGAGGGGGTTCTGTATGATATGGATGACCGCTTGAAGGCATCTGATATAAGAGAAAGAACCGCGCTCGATCTGGTTAAAAAATATGGTGTGGATATTGATCAGGCCGGGCGTGTTCGTGATACTGCTATCCGTCTGTTCGCGGCCGCCGCGCCAGCGTGGGGCTTAGGTGTTCTGGACCATCAAATGATCGTTTGGGCGTCTATGCTCCATGAGATAGGTCTCCAGGTTAGTTATTCGGCGTACCAGCGACACGGCGCTTACATTGTGAGAAATACCCCATTGCCCGGATTTAGCCGAGAGGAGCAGGCGGTTTTGGCGTCGTTAATCGGAAACCACCGCAAGAGACTCGATCTATCATCACTACCAAGCCTCCGATATTGGGGAAAAAAGCGACTAGCCAGACTCGTTAGACTCCTTCGAATAGCTCACGCCATGCACGTGGGACGGGACAACGATGTCCCGAAATTTAGTGCCTTTGTAGAAGGAGGCACTGTACGTCTCAAGTTTGAGGAAGAAGCCTTCGATAGCCACAGGGTTATGTTATTGGACCTGGAAGAGGAGTCACGCAGACAAAAAGATGCAGGTTTCAAGTTAGTCTTTGAATGAGTGATTGAGACTAGCTATCGTCGATCGTGTGGGTGAAGCGGTACCCAGTCCCCCGAACGGTCTGAATGAAATCTTCAAGTTCTTTACCTAGCGTCTTCCTTAACCGTCGGATATGTACGTCGACGGTCCGTTCTTCGACATAGACATCCCCTCCCCACACACGATCAAGCAATTGCGTCCGCGAGAAGGCCCGATTCGGGTTTGTCATGAATAACTGCAACAAGCGATATTCGATAGGGCTGAGTGGGAGAAGGCGTTCGGACGCGGTCACTCGCTGCCCAACAGGATCAAGCCGTAAGGTTCCGAACTCAACAGGCTCCTCAATACCTTTCGGTGTCGTCCTTCTCAAGATCGCCTTGAGTCGTGCGACGAGCTCCCGAGGAGAGAACGGCTTGGTGATGTAATCGTCCGCGACCTCGAGCCCTGTGATTTTGGCCTCTTCTTCTCCGCGAGCAGTGAGGAGTATCAAGGGAATGTTCGCGGTGTCTGGGTTTCTGCGAAGCCGTCTGCATAACTCGAGCCCCGACACCTGGGGCATCATCCAATCGATCAGCATCAGGTCGGGTAGGCGCGATGCGACGTGCTCGAGAGCGCTGGAGGCATTTTCTGCTTGGATCGTTTCAAAACCGGCCATTTCCAGCGCAACAGCAAGCATCTCACGAATCGACGACTCGTCGTCTACGATCAGCACTGTCCGAAGCGGTTGTTGACTCATTTTGTTCTCAAAAATAATTACCTAATGCGTGTATTAAGCCGGCAAATTGTTACATAAATATTACGTGCGTAACAAAACTGACATAAACGGAGTGAGGCTAGCCGGCTGGCTCTTTGGGTACGACTGGGAGCAGATGCTGCTTCGGCGAATGGTGATCAGAGGGACACAAAGCTACCCGCATAAAAAGCCACAAAGGAGCCCAACAATGCGGCGACGACAACATCGGTTGGATAATGAAGTCCTAGGATAACTCTGGACAGCATAATCATGACTGTCACCGGGACCAGGGCCAACCCAAGAAGCGGGAGCACTGGCAAGATAAGTAAAGTGACAGTTACCGCGTGGAGCGTGTGACCACTGGGAAAACTGTAATGATCTAGAGGTGGCTCTTTGGGAGTAATAGCCTCCCACGTCGTACAGGGTCTGTTTCTTACCGTCTGCTCTTTTACTAGCTTATAGAGCCCGAGATTAACGAGGCTTGCGCCGATTAGTACGACCGGTAAATTGCCAGCATCAGGCCTGAACAGTCCGATTGTGATAAATAACAGGATCCAGGCGGCCCCATCTCCTAGTTTGGAACAAAATACGAATAGCCTGCGGACTGACGGCACATCTGCTAACGCATTGGCGGTGGCGCAAAATGGTTTTTCAGCGCGGTCGAGGTAGTGAAAAAACTTACTCCCACCAGAAGAGTGCATAAAACGATCCATTGCTGATATGCCACAACGGTACTCAGCTCAAATGACAGTTTTGGGACAGCTTGATGAATTTTTTGTTACGTGGTCTTTTCTAGTCAGTTAGCCTCGACAGGCCTCAGCTGAGAGATAAATTGAGCGGTGCAGTTCTCCCACGAAAACCGCTCTGCAAACTTGCGGCATGCGTCTCGATCTACTTTGAGTGCCTCATTGATCGCGTGATTTAAATCCTCTGAGACCCACCCGTTGTGGCCATTTTCTATGAGATCGAGCGGCCCCGGCGCGGGATAGGCCGCGACCGGGACCCCCGACGCAAGTGCCTCAAGAATAACCAGTCCGAAGGTATCTGTACGGGAAGGGAACACAAAGCAATCCGCTTGTCGGACCTCTAGAGCTAGCTCTGGCCCATGTTTATATCCCACAAACTCAACCTCAGGATATTTCTCGATTAGCGCCTTGAGTTCGGGACCTCCTCCAACAACACGTTTAGTACCAACGCAATCTAGTTCTAAGAAGGCGCTGATATTTTTTTCGGGCGCCACTCGTCCTGCATAAAGAAGGATCGGCGGCTTTGATCTTTGATGTTGACTGTCGTTTGTGAATAATTCGAGGTCGACTCCCCGAGACCAACGACCGATGTTTTTAAACCCGCGGGATAACAACTCATTCTCCATAGACTGTGTTGCGACTAGCATCCGGTGAGCCGGTCCGTGGAACCATCGTAAAAAGGCGTACGACCAACTGATTGGAATTGGGGCGCGCAACCGGACGTACTCCGGGAAACGAGTGTGGTAACTGGTGGTGAACGGGAATCGATGAGCTCTGCACCACCGCCTCGCCGCAAGGCCCAGAGGCCCTTCGGTTGCGATGTGAACGGCATCAGGTTGGAGGCCAGACAGGCGCCTGCCGACTGATTTGCTAGCGAATAGCGCTAGTCTTATTTCGGGGTAGGTCGGGCAAGGGACAGACCGATAACCGTCCGGACTGATGACGGTCACTTGGTATCCTTCCTTTTCAAGCTCCGCTTTCGTTGTCGATAGGGTACGTACGACGCCATTGACTTGGGGAAACCAAGCGTCTGTTACAATTACTACTGATCTCATTGTTGGCATCCTCAATCCGGTTGAGATCACAGTTATATGATCAAACTATTGCGATTTGATGACACGGATCTGTGCATAAACGTCTGTGACCACCGCTAGTTTTGTCATCAAACCTTCATCAATCGTTCACAGGTTCGTTATTTGTATCATTTAGCTTGACCGGATATTCCTAACGGAGACGGCCATGTCTAACGCCGAACTAGCTAACGCTCAGGGCTTCTCAGTCCGACTTGCCTCTACGCAGTCCGAGGTCGTAGAGACGCAGCGCTTGCGCTATGACGTATTCGCCCGAGAGATGGGTGCGCATGTGCGTGAAGAAAAGGAAGGGATCGAATCGGATCGCTACGATGCCTATTGCGATCATCTGTTTGTCGAAGAACTCAGCACCGGAAGAGTTGTTGCCTCGACCCGATTATTGAAACGTTCTAGCGCCCTTAGTCTCGGTGGGTTTTATACAGAGTCAGAGTTTTCGGCTCCTTTTGTTAGAGCTCTTGACGGTGAGGTTGTCGAACTCGGTCGAACATGTGTTCACGTTGATTACAGGTCTGGCGGCGGCATCATGCTGTTGTGGAGCGGGATTGCACAACTAATGGTGCGCTGGGAAATCGACTACCTGCTGGGGTGCGCCAGCGTCCCATGCAGAGACCACGGTCAGCTCATACGGACCTTGATGGCAGGTCCGCTGGCCGCGCACCTGAGTCCGGAGAATTTACGAGCAGAGCCTCGAGTCGCCGTAGCACAGGACCCGGTGCCAGTAGTTGATGGTGCAATCATGCCGCCGCTGTTGAAGGCCTATCTGCGTTTAGGAGCTTGGGTGTGTGGTGAGCCGAGTTATGACGAGGAGTTCGGCGTCGCGGATGTGATGATCCTCTTAGACATGCGTCGACTTAACCAGCGTTATTTTAAACATTTCCTCGGGCGCGATTCGATTTCTCGTAACCAGCTTGATCGGTCGCCTGGAGTGGCCCGTATCGCATGAAACTTTTTTATATTTTGTGTCATATGGTCTC
>RGHP01000085.1 GCA_010024125.1 Gammaproteobacteria bacterium
CACAACGAAATACCACAAGGGTTCGAGGACAGCTGCACACAGTGCTAGAGCAACCAATTCAGTGACCCTGAGAATCGACAGTCTTCCACGATCAATAATGAGGAGTACACCGCCAATAAATCCAAGACTTTGCAAGGCCAGCAATGGGACGCCAGCTGAATCTTGAAATATCAAAAAACTAAAAATCCGCTCAACTTCTTGAGGAAAAGTCCAGCCTGGCAAACCCATCAAGAATGCACCGTAACCAAATCCCCCGAACGAGATTTTTTGCCTCCAATCACGGCCAAAATGGAGGCTCGAAATCACGAGAAATAAGACCAAGGCCAAGCTCGGCAAAGCCATCCAAAAGCCAATGACCAAGCACACAATAGCAATATATGTTGCGAGGAACCAAAGGCTCGATCGAAGATCACGAATCAATCCACAGCGCGAAGCGACAACTGGATCAAGTGCTCCATGGGGTAATCCAACGAGCGAAATCAAACAGGAGGCCAAAATCAAACTCAAATCCATTGGTACCTCCCAAGTAGAGCACAAGTAAATGGCTTCGCAGGAGCGGCTCGCAATAAATGAAATAAGTCCCACGGGGCACAATTCATCATAAATGCAGCGAACTTATCAGGCGTCATTCGATTAGCAATTTGCATCAAAATCTGGGGAATTGCATCGGGTCTGTGCTGGATAAGATTTAAAAATAATCGATCAGCCCAAACCGTCGCTACCGAACGACGAAATGGTTTCACAACATCATTTTGTATTAGATCCTTGGCAATCTGATCACAAGCATATCGAATGGTTCGATAACCGTAACCGGTGGCATCACGAGTCATTCCTCCTCGCGCACCGAGGGGAATCCCAAAATGTTCCGAACGCTGCCTAAAACCCATTGGGATATGCGCAGACTCGGTCCTTTGGACCTCATAGGAATGATTTCTAAATTTGTCCATTAAGTAATGTTCGTTCAAGGTTGCCAATTCTGAAAAATCTGATGGCACTGTTGTAAATTCCGTATATTCGACGAGCAAACGATCTGGCCCTAGTGGCAGCAGATAAACAAAACGCACGCCTGAATCAGTCGCGACCAAGCGTTCCATTAATCCAACCTCAGATATTCCATGTGCATGCTCAAATTGGACTTCAATCCCAACGAAACTTTGCGTGACTTGGTGGGTTTCGATATCACATGGGCGGCTATCAAAAACATAAGTGGCCTTTGGCTTCGTAAGAACTGTCTCATGCACAAGCTCGATTTGAGCATGGTTATGAATGGCACTCAGTGCGTCATCCAATACAGCGCGACCAGATCGTGTACCATAAGTAAATTGGTGTCCTCGATGGACAGTGGCCTCGGATCCCTGACTCACACTCCAGCGACTGCTGACATGCTCAGGCTTTAGAAAATTACGCTCGCCCTCTGTGAACCAAAAGCTAAATGTCTTAGATGCAAGGCTTTCTGGGACAGGCTCTGAAATCAACACTCGACCAGGTAACGTACCGAATTGAGCCAATGATGCAGCAAGCGATAGCCCGCTCAGCCCGCCCCCAACAATATGAACCCAAGGATCCATCGCATTAGGCCCAATGGACCCCAGGGCGATTATTTAACCCTCGATGCAATTCGCGATCGTGGAAGCCTTGATATTGATGCGTTTTCTTACTGAAAACAAACGAGATTAAACTCCTAAGTGCTATTACCCACTTTTGCGTTTTCGTTGTATGAGCTCGACCTTGCCAGACATCAAAACCGCGATCAGCAACAACCAGTCCAATCTCTCTGTAGGTTAATGCAGCGATATAAATCGCCAATCGAGCCTGAGTCGGTAAAAAACAAAGTCCCGAAATCCCGCTCTCGTAACGTACTTCTGCTTCAGACAGGAGATAACTTACCGCCTGTTTGACAGCTTCCACTGCCGATTGATCTGACTCTGCTATTTGCTCCGCTGTCACCGAGTCAAGAAATTCTGCAGGTAAGTACACACGCCCGTTTATCGCGTCCTCCAACACATCCCGACAGATATTGGTCAACTGCATTGCAACGCCAAGATCGATGGCATGGTGTCTTGCGACAGGGTCCTTCACATCGAATAGGTCGCACATCAAAAGACCCACGGTGCCCGCAACTTGATAGCAATACCGCAATAATTCGGCTTCTGTTTGAATCGCGACTTGTTCAGTATCGAGCAGCACACCATCAGTCAATTCCACAAGCGCTTCGAGGCTAATTTTGGGCTCAATCGCCATTGCTTTATCGACAATCGGATGCGTTCTATCTGCAAGTACCAGCGCGTTACGCAATTCAAGTAACTGAGACCGTGACTTCACTTTATCACTTGCCTTATCCGCAACATCGTCGATTTCTCTGCAAATGCCGTACAAAGCAGCCGCTGCCTCCATTTGCTTGGACGATAGAAAACGACTCGCGAAGTAAAATGTGGTTCCGTATTTTTTTAATTGTTGTTGGCTCATACGATTCCCCTAGACTAGAACAGTCTTCGTCAATTCTTCTTTTACGAGTTGCTCGACAACTTTGGCCGACGAGATCACTCCAGGCATCCCCGCCCCAGGATGTGTTCCAGCTCCTGCCAGATATAAATTGTCGAATCCCTCGGCTTTGTTATGAAAACGGAACCACGCAGATTGCGTGAACAACGGAGCGATCGAAAATCCAGCTCCCTGATACGACAGATAATCCTCTGCAAAATGATCTGGAGTCATCGAAAATGGTGCTTGGATATGCTGCTTCAGGTTCGGCAAGATCGTCCGATCGAGCGCTTCAATGATTCTTTCTCGCAGCTTAGGTTCTTCAACGTCCCAATTAATGCAGGCCCCCTGATGTGGCACCGGAGCCAGAACATAAAAACTATCGTGACCATCGGGAGCAAATGATGCGTCTGTTGCTGTTGGCCTATGCAGGTAGAGTGAGAAATCATCTGCAAGGATCTGCCGATGAAAAATATCATCGAGTAATTCTCGATATCGCTGCCCCATCCAAATCGTATGATGCGCGACATCGGGATACTGCTTGTCTGTCCCGAAAAACAGCACGTAAAGACCCATCGAAAGCTTGCTGTAATCACGCTTAATCCGGGTCGCAAACGGAATTTTCGTTTCAGGTAATAATTCGCGATAGAGATACATCGGATCGCCATTAAACACGATGCAATCTGCGGTGATGACTTCGCCAGACTCTAGCTTGACTCCAGACGCTTTATTTTGAGTTGTTAAGATCTCAGAAACTGTCGCGCCAGTCTGGATCGTAATTCCTTGCCTCAGCATCAGTTGCCTGAGCTGTTCAACCAGTGCCCCGGTACCGCCCATGGCGAAAAAAATCCCGTAAGCACGTTCGAGATAATGGATTAATCCGTAAATACTGGTTGTATCAAATGGCGACCCACCCACCAGGAGTGGCTGAATTGAAAACGCCTGTCGCAGTTTATCGTGTGAGAGGTGCTTGCATACCATGTCCCACACAGAGCGGTCACTACGCAGTCTGGCCAAGTGCGGAACTTGCTTCGCCATGGTCTTGATTTCGTGAAATGGTTGATGCGCCAATTGTGAAAAACCAATATCAAACATGGCCTTCGAATGTTGAACCAATGACTGATAACCCGCCTCGTCCTTCGGCTCAATGCGACGAATTTCCGCTAATGTTTCCTCAAGCGTACCTCCGTAATCGAAATGATCGCCATCCGGAAAAACAAATCGATACCATGGAGTCAATTCTCTGAATTCGATATGGTCAGCACGCCGCTCTCCAAAAAGATCGAACAGCTCATCAAACAAGAAGGGCGCGGTAATCACAGTTGGACCCGCATCGTGCCTATATCCATCAACTTCAAACACTTGAGCTCTGCCGCCAAGGCAGTCCTGTCGCTCAATCATATGAACGTCCAATCCAAGAGATCTCAGACGCAAAGCACTTGCGATACCGCCGAACCCTGAACCAACGACCAGCGCACTTTTCATTATGCAGCGACCTTGAACGTCGGATATTTCTGATGCAGCGCCTGAATCAGCACCTCAAATGCGTCAACGCAAAACTGAGGTGTTGTTTGAACGCTATGTCTTGCGTTCTCGAGGTGCCAATCAAAGCGCTCTCTTAAAACACTCTCAGGATCTGCGCCATCAGTGATCGTCTCCGCAAGAACCCAATATCCATTCAGTCGATGGTTGAAGTCCTCTGCCTGATCCGAGAGATCATCTGCTAACTGATAAGCAACGCCGATCGAAGATGCGCCAGCCAGAACTTGCAAGATTTGATCATCAGACCCACCGGTCAGCGCGAGCACCATTGCAACCGGGAGACCGAGCAATGGGCCGCTTTTGTGACGCACAATTTGTTCGTAGTCCAAAAAAGATAACCGGTCGCCCGGTGTCCAACGGCAGTCAATTGTCTGACCTGCTGCCATCACACTGATACCGCGGGAGAGCATCGTCACAAGCCTGGGTAATTGATGAATATGGCTTCCGGGTAACTGTGCGAGTTCTTCAAATGCAGCCCCGATCAGATCGTCACCCAAACAAATAGCTGAAGACTTTCCGGCGACAGCCCAGACAGAAGCCTTTCCACGTCGGGTTGAGTCCTCATCTTGAACATCATCATGAATCAATGATGCCTGATGTAATAATTCGACCGATGCAGCGATTGATAATCGAGCAGCTTTATCAAGACACTGTGAGTGTCCAGCAGCAAGAGCAAGCATCGCTCGTGTACGTGATCCACCCGATGCCAAGTGATCAATAAAGAGTTGATTAAGACTGATTTCGTCCTTAACGGGCTTTGAACCGTACTGCCGAAGTCTCTCTTCCAAGTCCGCTAAGTCGGTTTTAAGCAAGCTGAAATCGAACGTGTTCATAGGATTCCCTCACGTCATTCCATCCTTGGCTCATTATTTTATTTTCCGTTTTCTATGCACTCACATCAAATGAACACATAGAAAACGGAGCCTCTAAGAGGCTCCGCACATCTTAGGCTGCCGCAGATTGCGATGCCTTGCTTGTTGATGTTGCCGCGTACCAGATCAACAGACCAAACGCGATCTTGTTCACTACGTCAGCGAGGTTATAGACAATGTTCAGCGCCGCACTTGCTGCCGCTGTCGTGTTGCCAGCATCGTCAACATAGACGAAGTAGCCAAGGACATAGCCAAGTGGGTAGATCGCCCAACCGATTGTGACAACCATCCGCATCGTGCCGTATGCGCTTTGAACTGCCTCAGGTGCTTGTTCTGCAGCCATCTGTGCGGCTTCGCCAGCAAAAATTTCGTACAGAATGTAGAACCATCCCAGCATACCAATCACGAAACCAACTGTGACGTTGATGTAACCCGCTTCACCCATGTATCCAGGTACGAGCATTACAAGCGTACCGATGAGGAGACGCCAGAAGATGCCGCCGGACGCGTTTCCGATTGCTCTCAAAATCAAGAAGAACTCGATCATCAAGAGTGGAACGGTCAACAACCAATCGATGTAGCGATAGACAGTTGGAGTCTCACCTGTGTTGATCCAAACATCTCTCATATAGAAGTAGTGAACCGCGGCAATAAAGGTCACGAGGGCCGATACCACTAACGATGTTTTCCACTTCCCATCGACGCTTTGTGTCTCCCAGAGGAAAAACACGGTTGAGGCCATCAAGGCCATTGAAATCAACCAGAATGATATCCCAACGAAATCATCTGATTGGAGGTTGGCAGCCGCGAACGCTGTTGATGGCAGCGCGGCGAGCAGACCCACAGGCACAAGGCCCTTCATCAGTTTTGTTAATGTCATTTCTTGCCTCCTCAGGCACTGGAACAAATTTTATATTTCTACTATTTCCTCCGTGTCAGAGTCCCAAAACGCAAAAACGGAGCCAGCTCCGTCCTTGTTATTCAGGCGAGCCGCACTCCGTAACGACACGGGAAGAAAAACACAAAATTTCTCCAAAAGCAAACCCTAGACAAAAAATAAACATTATTTAGACAAAAGAATAATATGTTAGACAATCCTACAAAATCATTAGAAATCGATGCGATTTCCTTAAAAACAGAGGTTATGCGTTTGTCTTTCAATGACTTGTGAATGTGCGTTTTACCCAGTTAGCATTCGCCCTCAACCACGCCTTAGAGTCCTCATAGTTCGGCTGAAAGGAGCGCACCAACTCCCAAAAATCAACGTGATGATTAAAGTGGCGTAGATGTGAGAGCTCGTGGATGACGAGGTAATCGATGACCAAGTCAGGTGACTGAATAACCCGCCAATCATAGGCAATCTCTCGGCGTGAGTTACAACGACCCCACATCGACCGATACGCTTTAAGCTCAACTTTTCGAGGTCTAAGGCCCATTAGCTCAGCAAAATAGTTCGTTCGATTCAGCAAATACTCCTCCGCCTGCTTAAAGTACCAAGCTTCCAATGTTTGCCTAGCATCCCCTGCGTTCAAGCAGACCGTGAGATATTTGTCATCCATCACAACATGTTCCTGCCCTTCGCGCAGCTTCAGTCGCAACGCTTGTCCTCGAAATCGCCAAAGCGACCCATCCTCAAACGACGGTACTAATTCAACCTGCCTTGATTCACTTTGTTGCAGTTTTGACTCAATCCATGATGACTTCGATTCAATAAACGCGCCGATTTGAGAATCAGTCATCGCTAGGGGGCACAAAACACGGACTAGACCCGTCCCAGTGACACGCAATTCGATT
>RGHP01000086.1 GCA_010024125.1 Gammaproteobacteria bacterium
ACCACGAGCGAGGTCACCGGCCGCTTCTAGCGCATCGACGAGGGCAGCGTTATCCGATCCGTGACAGCTAGCCTGAACAATCACGTTTCTAGAAAACCCGAGGTAGTCTCTGAGCTCAAATAGTTTTTCTTTTGGTGCATCACAGGGGGTGTATTTTCGTTTGGGGTGATAAGGAAAGCGGTCCGCAGGTCCAAACACGTGGCAATGCGCGTCGACGGCGCCTTGAGGCGGAACATATGACGGCTTCTTGGGGTTTGGATGAAATGGTAAGTAATCGGGATCCATAGTCATAGTGTTTTCACTTCTCCAGTGGGTAAACAGTGCCTTCAAATAATTTTCTGGCGGTTCGCAACAATGCGGCGCTTCGCAACTCATCACCATCCATATAGGCAACGACTGTCATTTCTCCTGTCGGGTGCTCTACTGGCAACGTTTTCTGATCACCATCTGGGACCCGCGCCAACGGATAGGCCACCGTCCCAGGGGTAATCGCTGCGGTCGCGACGCTGACCGCGCCCAACACCCCTATCGAGGCGTGGCAGCGGTGTGGGATAAAGGTGCGGGTGGAGATACACCCTCCATCTTGTGGCTGACTAACGAGGCTCATCTTTGGCACTGACTTCTCGGTCACGTCCCCTAGGTTCATCAACGGACCGACTTGCAGTCGGATAGACTCAAGCCGGCTCTTTAACTCAGTATTACTGTCTAGCTCGTCTCTAGACTCGGTGCCGCTAATCCCAAAGTCAGACGCGTTTAAAATGACAACAGGCATCCCGTTATCGATCAAGGTGACGTCAACACCGTCGACCGAATCTTTCAGGTTTCCGCTCGGATACAAGGCCCCGCATGTTGAACCTGCTGTCTCTTTGAATTCACAGGTGACTGGGGATGAAGTTCCAGGAACGCCATCGATAGCGGAATCCCCTTTATAGGTTACCTTTCCATTGGGAGTTTGGACCTGCAGGACCGCGATTTGGTCTGTATTTTCCATAAATACAGAGACCTGCGTGACCTCACCCTTGACCGGCACAAGCCCCTGCTCAATAGCAAAGGGACCAACAGCCGCGAGAATATTCCCGCAGTTCTGTGAGTCGGTGACAATGGCTTGGTCAACAAAAACTTGGAGGAACAAATAATCCACATCGCAGTCGGGGTGAGACGATCGCTTGACGACTCCGACCTTTGAGGTCAGCGGATCAGCGCCACCCATCCCATCAACCTGTCTATTATCGGGAGACCCCATAATTTCTAGCAGTAGGCGATCTCTCTCGTCAGGATCTGCTGGCAAATCAGCTGCAAGAAAGATACCGCCCTTGGAGGTTCCTCCACGCATCCAGACACAAGGTATACCGTCAGACATATTTCAGACCTTTTTCGGCAAGCCTGGGTCGCATGTTATAAATATCCAGACCAAGCTCACCATTCGCTAGCCTAGTCCGTTTCTCTTCTTCCTTAGCCTCCCGATCTAACGCAGCCGCGAGAACCGACTCGGCCTCCGCGTGCCGAACAACGCACACGCCATCGTCGTCGGCAATAACAACATCACCGGGATTAACAATTTCTTCGGCACAAACGATTTGCACGTTGACAGAACCTAACGTTTCTTTGATCGTGCCTTGCGCAAACACGTGCTTTGACCAGACCGGAAAGCTCATTTCTCGAAGAATCTTCGTGTCTCTTACCCCGCCCTCGACAATTAATCCCACGACTCCCCGAGCTTGTGCCGAGGTCGCCAATAGATCACCAAAAAATCCATGATTCGACGGTGAAGTCGGAGCAAACACAAGAATGTCGCCGGGCTGGCACTGCTCGATCGCAACATGCATCATCCAATTATCTCCAGCCGCACCCGAGATCGTGATGGCATTACCCGCGACTGCAATATCTTGCTGTATCGGACGCATGTAGTCGGCCAACAACCCTCTGCGGCCCTGGGCCTCGTGAACTGTCGCAACCCCACAGCGCGCCAAACCCTCTCTTATCTCTGGGCTTACCCGATTGATTTTTTGAACCACTACATTCTGCGACATATCAACTCTCCAATTTCAGTCGACTAAAGACTTTCTTTGCATTACCAGAGAATATCTGCTGTTTTTCATCAGCTGTAAGTTTGGTGTTGTTATCGATATACCGCTTGGTATCGTCAAAGTAGTGCCCTGTCTCAGGATCAATCCCGCGCACAGCACCAATCATCTCAGACGCGAATAAGATGTTCTTTACCGGAACGATATCTAATAACAAATCGATACCCCGTTGATGATACACACAGGTATCGAAGTATATGTTATGAAGCGCCGACTCCTCTAAAGGCGCATACCCCTGATCTTGAAGAATTCCTCGGAAACGTCCCCAATGGTAAGGAACCGCTCCACCACCATGCGGAATAATAATCTTCAGTGATGGAAAATCTTTGAACACATCCGACATCACCAATTGCTGAAATCCGGTCGTATCAGCACCGAGATAGTGTGACCCTGTAGTGTGGAAGCAGTCATTACAAGCAGCACTGACATGGACCATGGCTGGAATATCAAGCTCACACATCACTTCGTAAATCGGATAAAACGACTTATCTGCCAATGACTGATCCTGCCAGTATCCTCCGGAAGGATCAGGATTCAGATTGATCCCCAAGAACCCCAATTCCTCAACCGTCCTACGAATCTCGGGAACCGACTTCTCCGGCGCGGAACCGGGCGACTGAGGGAGCTGCGCCACTGGTGCAAAATTCTTTGGAAACAGGTCACAAACGCGTTTAATGATATCGTTCTGATGTTGTGTCCAATAGAGGCTCGTCCACTCATTACCAACGTGATGACCCATCCAACTCGCGCGTGGAGAAAAGATAGTTAGGTCGGTTCCTCGATCCTGCTGAAGCTTAAGTTGATTCTTCTCGATCGACTCTCTGATCTCGTCGTCGGTTACATCGATCGATCCTTTCTCTCCTTTGAACAGAGGATCTTTAGCGACAGCTTCCTTCTGTGCCTCTCTGTAGGCACCAACGCCCGGTGGTGTCGTAGTGTAGTGCCCATGGCAATCAATAATCATAGTCTCTCCTCAATACTTCATCAGGAACGTATGTCTACTCGCTTATTTTCACAAATAACAATATGACCGTTGAGCCATAAAAATTCGACTTATCGACCGGCATTTCGATCTTAGAGTACGCTAGCTCAGCCTTTCGTTGAGCAATCGACTGAGTTGCGCCAGATCTTCTGTGTCAGGGTCAAGCGCCAAATCACCAATTCGTTGCTGCCACTCGACGGTTGAGCGGGTCATATCTGCCGACAAACCAGTCTCTTGGATCGTCGCAACCACCTCACGCATCTCAGCAGCTCGACGAATCCCGTGCTTACTCATCCGTTCGAGGTTGTATCCACCACGCGTCAACCAATCGAGACCATCAAAGCTCTTCGTCAGTGAGGCGACGATTTCGGGTTGGATACCCAGGCGTTGTGCCGTCAAAAAACATTCTGCACTCAAGGCCTCGACACCCTTGATCATAATTGACCGAGTCATTTTCAGTGCAGATGCTTGGCCGACCTCGGGGCCGCACAACGATGCGTTGTAACCAAATTGATTCAAGAAACTTACGCAACTCTCCGCCGATGGGCCCGACACGAGAAGCGGTGTTTCTAATCTAGAGGGATTTACGGGGCTCATGATAGCCACGTCAGCTAACACGCCGCCTGCATCCGCGACCATTTGTGCGTTGGATCGCTTGGTACCTGGCGAGCAGGAGTTCATTTCGAGATAAGTAAAGTTGGATCGTGCAATTGAACAGACTTGCTCACAAACAACAGCTGCCTGATCAGCTGTTACCAAACTGACAACCCAGTCAATCCCTTCGAGCGCCTCACTTAACGTCGATGCCGGTTTGAACCCCGCTCGCTGGATCCGATCCCGACAACTAGAAGTATCTGTCAGAAGCTTAAGATCCCAAGCAACAGGGCTTAGCGACCGAAATCCCCCAGAAAGAGCCTCTCCTGCTTCACCAAATCCAACAAAACAAATCCTCTGATCGGTCGACCAATCAACTGAGTCTGTCATATAACATCTCTACCAACCGCATTGAATTCAACGCATCTTCTCCTGAACACACAGGTACTTTTTTGTCTTGAATCACAGATTCGAAATCGAGCAGCTCGGCAACGACAGAACCGACACTTGAGTTCGATTTTATTTTCTCTACTTGAAGTCTCGAGTCCCAAGATGCTTCTCTGTCTCCGTAGCTCCATAGTGCTAGATCAGGGATCGAGAGCGTACCATCGGTGCCACCGATCCAAAGACACGATTGGCCGGTTTTTGAGTACTTATCTGTTTCTCCCGCCGTGACGTACCAATTCGCTTGTGAAACGACCTCATCCGACGCGTTCAGCGTACAAATGACGTCGTTTTCAAACTTCAATAGGCAGCCCAACGATGACGGGGCAGCATTACCGTCTAGATGGCTTGTTGTAATTCCTGAAATTTCCAGAACTTCACCCAAAAGATACCGCAGAACGTCAAGATCATCGATTAGGTCGTTCAAGATCGGAATATGACCTTGACGGCTTGCCCAATGAATATCACTTAATTTTGCTTCCGACTTTGGAAACCATGACGTCGATTGCGCCGCAATAATCGTCCCAATACCACCGAGTGCGATAAATTCCTTGGCAGCGATGACAGATGGATGAAATCGCCTTTGGTTCCCAACCAAAAGAGGAACCGCCGCTTTTTTGGCCTCAGACACCAAGTCCTGTGAAGCATCCAGCGACGTTCCCTTCGAAGGAATGACTAGTGTTGGAATCTGGCATTCAAGAGCCGCCCGCGACGCGGCGATAGTTTCTCGCGCGGTAGTACACACGATGACGCCGTCAATCTGGTGATCACTCAACGCGTCCCTAAGGCTCTCGTACAGAGGAAGGTCCATTTCTGATGCGCCATCGCCTCCCGCCGGCGTCGGATCAACGAGCGCGACAAAATTGAAATGCTCCGAGGCATCCTTAAAAATCAACCGTGATTTAAGACCGCCCCCCAAGAATGCTAGATTTGTTTTCCTTTGCGACACAATATCGATCCGCAGCAGCGACTACGAAGTCATTTTCTGCTCAATTTCATGCATGATTTTCATTGCCGGCAGGCATTGCTGCAACGAACTGTTAGGCTCCCTATTATCGAGAATCGCTGAGACAAACTCACGATCGATCAGCTCGATACCATTCAACGAGACATCGACACCCGACACATCAATCTGATTATTATGCCCGTCAAATAAATCGTCATAACTTGCGATGTAAGTGCCATTGTCGCAAATATATCTAAAATACGATCCAAGCGGCCCATCGTTATTAAACGACAGCGACAGGGTACACAATTTTCCGGATTCGGTTTTCATCAAGATCGACATATCCATCGCTATGCCGAGATCAGGATGAACCGGACCTTGGACAGCGTGAACCTCCGTCACATCTTCACCCGCCTGATATCGGAATAGATCGATCGAGTGACACGCATGGTGCCACAGCAGATGATCAGTCCACGAACGCGGCTCACCTTTGGCATTCATGTTTGTTCGACGGAAAAAATAGGTCTGGATATCCATCTGCTGTATCGATAACTCGCCAGCGACTATCTTGTTGTGCACCCACTGGTGAGACGGATTAAACCGGCGAACGTGCCCCGCCATTGCAACCAGCCCGGTCTCTTTCTGCTTGGCCACCAAAGCCTCCGAGTCCGCTAACGTATCAGCCATCGGTATCTCGATGAGGACATGCTTGCCAGCAGCCATGGCTTTGATGCCCTGTTCAGCATGGATTTGGGTAGGTGTCGCCAAGATTACAGCGTCTAGGTCTGCCATCCCGAGCATGTCATCATAATTATCAAACCGATTTGGAATGGAATATTTATCGGCTACCCCATTTGCCTTGTCCAGAGTAGTCGCCATTGCAGCTACAATTTCGACATTATCGATCTGTGATAACGCATCCAAATGCTTCGATCCGAATGCTCCGTTTGCTCCGGCGACGCCGATGCGGACTTTTTTCATTGTGCTGTTCCCCGTTTATTTATTCTCAAGAATAATGGCGCCGTAGGCAGTCGCTGACACAGGAATGTGATAGAGACGAAACACCTCTTCAACATTCTCTCCCAGCGCACCACGCATCACGTTCCACATGATCATCTCGACGCCCTCACACCCCGCTTCGCGCATAAAATCTGTGTGAGACAGACGCGTATTGGCTAACGGATCCTTGGTCAAATTATCAAGAAATAGTTGATCATGTCGTCAGGATACGACGCGACTGCCTTACCAATGGCTTGACCGAGCTTGTAGCACCGCAGTGCTGTAGGTAGTGGATGCTGTATCACGTTGACGCACACTGGCACCACGGCTGTCGGCCATTCTAGAGGCTGGCCATAGGCTATGGACAGAGGCACCGTGAACCCGTGGTCTAAATCCATGCTCGCGTTCACTGCGAGATCAAACTCGTCGGCCATCACTGACTCGATCAGATGCCACGCGAGTTCGGGATGTCCCTGCATCTCAGGAACTTGTCGCGGACCCCATCCTTCGTCCGCCGGTTTGAATGACTCACCGACACCGACCGTAAAAGTCGAGTAACTATCGAGCGAAAATTCTGTCGC
>RGHP01000087.1 GCA_010024125.1 Gammaproteobacteria bacterium
TTTAGGCTACGGACGCAAAATACCAAGAACAGCGCGACCCCAAAGCCTATGACAAGGGTGAAAAACCAGGTCAGTAGCACGTACTTAAAGGTCGACAGATAGGTCGCGAACGTTGTGCACAGTCCGTCTCCCCAGTCAAAGCAACCGTAAAATAACTCCTCATAATTCATGAGGATGAAGTCAGGGATGAGGGAGTACTCGGTATAGTCCCAAAAGCTCACGACCACGACCAGTATCAGTGGCAATACAAAAAACGTTGCCAGTACTGCCGCGAACGGTAATGCGAGGACGCTGCTGCTGTTCGGTCTAGCCATACCCTTATCCAAAACTAGGGGGATGGCTACGCCACCCCCCTGCATCGAGCTAGCCTATGAGGCTATAAACTCATTCCACTTTCTCACCATGTACCGGTTTTCGTCCATGACCGCGTTCCAGCACGCGACACCGCCCATCCGAGTCTCGTAAGAGCCGCCGTCACGAACCTCACCGGCCGACGCGAGCTTCTGCCCACCCGGAGACATGATGTCCTTCGCGGCAGGCTTACCGAGCATCCAGTAGTCCCATTCATAGCCTTCCATGTTCGCTTGGGCTGTCGACAATACCGCTGAGTAGTAACCCTGGCGGTTCAGGTAAGCACCCGCCCAGCCTGATAAGAACCAGTTAATGAACTCGTAGGCCAAGTCTGCTTGATATCCCTTGATCGTGGTAGGCAGACCGAAACCGGCGGCCCAGGCCCTGTAGCCCTCTTTAAGCGGCTGGTAAACACAAGGGATTCCCTTGGTCCTGACCGCCGTGATCGCTGGAGACCACATCGACTGAATCACGACCTCACCCGACGCCATCAGGTTAACGCTCTCGTTGAAGTCAGACCAGAACGCCCGGAACTGACCCTGCTTCTTCGCCTCAGTCAGTACTTTCATGGTTAGGTCGATCTCTTCCTTGGTCATGTTTCCTTTGTCGGGGTACTTGTACTCTCCCATCGCCTCGACAACCATCGCCGCGTCCATGATCCCGATCGATGGGATGTTCAAGATCGAGGCCTTGCCCTTGAACTCAGGATTCAGCAGCTCCGCCCAGCTGTTAATCGGACGACCAATCAGGTCGGGCCTGATACCTAACGTGTCAGCGTTGTACACGGTTGGTATTAGCGTCACCCACTCAGTCGGCGTGCTGGAGAAGTTCTTTGACTTCTCGCCGTCCTTGTAAAATACCTTCTTGGGTGCCGTACCCTGGTCACCGATTTTCTTACCCGCGACCTCACCCTTCGTGAATGCAGTGACGATGTTGTCGAACTCTTTGATCTTGTTAGCATTCATACCGATCAGGTTCCCTGATGGCACCAACTTTTTCAGACTGAAATATTCCGTGTCCACCAGGTCGAAACTGTTGGGTTGAGTCAGTATACGCTTCGTTACCTCGTCGGTAGTGACAGGGATGTACTCGATCGTTATACCCAGATCTTCCTTTGCCTTCGCAGCAATAGCTTGATCCTGATTTACCGCGGTACCCAGGTAGCGCAGTACCTTTTTCTCGTTCGACATGACGTATGGAGCGACGCCGCCAAACATTGACGCAGCCGCTAGTGTGCCCGCGCCTTTGATAAAGGATCGTCTCGACAATCCGATCGTGTTTTCTTGAGTTTTCTTAGACATGATGCCTCCGTAGCTCAGTTTTTAAGTAAAGTTTCCGTTCCCGGAACCCACTGGGTATTGCACTCGTCTCCTATCGTTAAGCCTAAACTCAAAAAAGTCTTATCATCCGTGTAGGCGTGCAATGTCCCAAAATCAGTGGCCACTGAAACCTTGAGATGCTGACCAAGGTATTCGATTCTCTCAATCTTTGAGTTGGGTCGTCCTTCGGTTCCTATCTGCAACTCACTGTACTTCACGGAGACCAGTCCATGATCAGACTCGATCACGTTGTGGCCTCCGATGAATTCTGCGACGAATCTGTTTGCAGGGGTCTCGTAAATGTCTCTGGGTGATCCCACCTGCTGGATCTGTCCTCCATCCATCACGATCACCACATCAGACAGTGCCATCGCCTCCTCCTGGCTGTGGGTGACGTGAACGAATGGTATGCCGAGAGACTTCTGCATCGCCTTCAGCTCTGCCCTCATGTCAATACGCAGGAAGGGATCCAGCGCAGAAAGGGGTTCATCGAGCAGTAACGCCTTCGGCGACGTGACCAGCGCCCTAGCTAACGCGACACGCTGTTGTTGTCCGCCCGAGAGCTCAGACGGCAACCGCCCAGCAAATTCTTCAAGTTGAACTTTTCTGAGGTAATCAAGCGCGACCGCTTGCCTCGAGTTCTTGTCCATCCCAGCGATTTTCAGAGCAAACGCGACATTATCCAGCACTGAAAGATGAGGGAAGAGCGCATAGTCCTGGAACATCATTGAGGTCGGTCGCTTTGCGGGGGCTAGGTCGGTCACGTTTTGACCGCCCACTATCACGTCCCCGGCGGAAACGAGCTCATGCCCAGCGATCGCCCTAAGGGTAGATGTCTTGCCACAACCGGAAGGACCCAACAGGCAACAATATTGATCTGAGGTCAGTTTGAAAGATACGTTTGATACAGCCGTGACGTTGTCATATCGGATGTAAAGATCAATAACTTCGAGCGCGTTCATACTTCTCCGTTTTTATTTTTATCAATCAAGACTTATGCCAAGTCGGAGTTTCCTTTTATAACCAGATACTTAAGGTTTTGTCCAAGAATAAAACATAAATCACACCTAGCGCCGACTGAATCTCTATGGTGCAAGCCCGGATCCATTTTTCGGCAAACGCACCAAAATGGTATGCTTCTTCGAACCTATTAATACTGCACAAATATAAAGAGGTCCGAATCTATGGCGACGGTCAGTGAATCACACAATCCGCTGGTGTTGGACAGAATCACTCGACTCCGGGATAAAGCTACGTCCAGTCGAGAATTCAGACAATTTGTGAAAGAGATCACGATTCTTCTGGCCGCTGACGCGACAAATGAACTGCCCATGGTCGATATCGACGTCGAGACACCGTTGCAGGTTACGACTGGTCAACTGGTATCACAGCCTGGGCCCTGTATCGTCTCGATAATGCGCGCAGGCAATGTCATGGCGGAGACTCTTCGGGACCTGATAAGCGACGCTTCGATAGGTTTCATTGGGCTCGCTCGCCAGCCGGTGACTCTCGAGATCGACGACTACTACACCAACCTGCCGAGCGACATACAGGACAGGTATTGCATCGTGGTCGACCCAATGTTGGCGACCGGGAACAGCCTCAGCGTGGCTATCAAAAAACTGATTGATACGGGGGTAAGTCAGATAACGGTGGTCAATATTCTCGCCTGCCCTGAGGGGATACAGCGTATCACTTCTGAGTACCCGGACGTTAGGATCGTGGTCGCCAAAGTAGATGACAAGCTTAACGAGAAGGGCTACATCTTGCCCGGACTAGGGGACGCGGGGGATCGCATTTACGGGACTGATGACCATTAAATGACCTAAGACTCGAGTTGCTGGATCAGCACGCTCGTGACGAGCTCAACCTCGTCGCAGTTATGACCATCCCCGCCCCGATCGATGATGACAAACTGCTGAGGCTCTATTACCAGTAACGGGTGATGCCAGACATTGCTGTGATAATTAACGCCCTGCTTGCCGGTCGCCCAAAACGCGCAAACCGATTCCGGTTCTGGCGCCGAGGCGACGACAACTAACCAACGCTTATCCTCTATCGGGTAAAAGGCCTGACTACCCAGAGGATGTTTTTCGAGCATCTTTATTTCTAGAGGGCGTGGCCTACCCAAGAAAAAACTAAACTGAGCCCGCGCATTCTCGCCACCTAGCTGGATATCAATCAGGTCGTGGACACGTGTCGTGTAGCCCGAGTTAATCTCAAACTGATCTGATCCTTCAATCTGGATGACGTCTCCAAACGGCGCGAAAGCTTCGCGCGTCAGAGGCTGTGGTTTAACAGTAAACATCAGATTGATGTCCCAAAAACTCGAAGTCGTGAGATCCCACCATCTGGGTAGGTATTGAGTTTCACATGGGTTACCGGTTCTTTCGAATTGACCTCGTAGGCGTGAATCGAGTCAGCGGTCAGCGCCTGATACCCCAAGACCTCATTCCAGAACATCGCTTGGGTCACGATGGCGTCCCTCCCGAGATTTGGCATCTGAGCGGCTTGCAGAGAGCAACCGCCAGGGAAATTTCCCTTAAAGTGCGCGGTGTCAATCTCGACACGCTCGATGATGCCCGGGACGCCAAGTTTCACAATAATCCACTCGTTGCCGGGGATCCGGCGACGTGCTGTTTCCCAGCCATCTCCCATATTCACACCACGACCGGGGGTCAGAATCACTTCTGGGTTTCCATAGTGCGCATCCGAGTAGGCGACAACTTGTCCACCAAGCTTGAGCGAAGACAGCTCGAGCCGGGCTCCTGGTTTCATCTCGTCCGCAACCGGCTGTCCGTATACTTTCAGACGGGCGACGCCACCATCCGGATAGATGTTTAAACGAACCCAACGAATTGGTTGATCGTGAGACTTTGCGTCAAAGAAATGATGGGAATTCCCTTGAAGACTGACTTCATCTAACAAATCGACCCATTGATCGTCAGATGGCCGATCGACACTAGCTGATCCCTGAATCGAAGCGCCTGGCGGATAGTTACCCGTGAAATGCGCCGTATTGATATCGAAGCCAGCTATCATTCCAGGAACTGCTAATTGAATCAGGCACCAGTCAAACCCGCCACTCCGACGGCGACGAGACTCCCAACCATCCATGTATTGACCGTGGGCATCGAAACGACCTTTATGGAAATCCGGCTCTGCGTCAGAGAGCAAGCGCTGCTTATCGGCAAAGAAATCATCGCTACAATCAACGGCAATAGCGCCCAGCTTCTCACTTGCGAGATTCACGGCGCCCAACGCAAAGCTTGGTAGATTTGATTCAACACTCATCTGCTATGGTCTCCAAACGCAATCGAGCGATCCGATGGACCTGTTCAATTGCTGTCTTAAATTCTTCCTCACGCGAATGATTCACCCTGACGCGGAACGCTTCTAGAATATCCGTTCGGTGATAACCCTTCACCGCAAATATAAACGGGAATCCAAATTTTTCGATGTATGCGGCATTTAATTCCTGAAACTCGCCCAGCTCTTCGAGCGTACACCGGTCAAGCCCTGCGCCCGTCTGCTCTGAGCGGGACGACTCGGTGAGCTCAGCCAAACTCAGCCGGCCAGCCAAATCCGGGTGTGCACGAAGAAGGTCTAATTTTAGCTTATCGGATGCTGCGTTAACCACAGACCGCATCTGTTCCGCCATCGAAACCACGTCTACACCCGGCCTCAACGATGGATAAACCGCCTCAGCAACCCACGGCGAGTGCTCATAGACAGTGCCAAACATTGCGACGAAATCCCTGAACTCCAACCGCTCAGGGTAAGGAGATCGGCTCATGAGCTCACCACGTAAGGATGCTCCCTCGCCCAGTGCCTCGCAATATCAACTCGACGCGCAATCCAGACCCGGTCGTGTGTCAACACGTAATCCAGAAATCGCTGAAGCGCCATGAAACGGGCTGGCCTACCGATCAGCCGGCAGTGTAACCCTACTGACATCATTTTAGGGGCAGTCTCACCCTCTGTATACAGCACATCAAACGCATCTTTTAGGTACTGATAAAACTGCTCGGCCGAGTGGAATCCCTGGGCCGTCGCGAACCGCATGTCGTTAGTGTCGAGGGTGTAGGGGACAACGAGATGTGGGCGTCTGGTCTCGACCCTACTCCAGAACGGGAGGTCATCCGAGTAATCGTCGGCGTCATATTCGAAATGGTCGTACTGAGCCACCAGACCACGGGTGTGCTCGCTGGTCCGTCCTGTGTACCACCCGGCCGGTTTCTCACCAGTCAAGCGAGCATGGATCTCGATCGCTTTTTCCATGTGCTCGCGCTCATCTGATTCAGAAAACCCGTCATAGTTAATCCAGCGGTAGCCATGGCTCGCGATTTCGTGACCGTCTCGAAGAAATGCCTCGACCACCTCGGGATGCCTCTCCATCGCCATAGCTACGCCGAAAACTGTCAGGGGAACCTGTCGTGACCGGAACAGTTGCAGGATACGCCAGACGCCAGCGCGCGACCCGTACTCATAGATCGACTCCATCGACATGTGGCGGCGGCCTTCGAACGGTTGGGCGCCGATGATCTCAGAGAGAAAGATCTCGCTGGCTGGATCTCCGTGAAGGATCGAATTTTCGGCGCCCTCTTCGTAGTTCAAGACAAACTGAACCGCCACACGTGCGTTACCTGGCCAATTCGGATGGGGCGGACTTCCCTCGTAGCCTTTTAAATCACGCGGATATCGCTGACCCAATTTCTATCTCCACTTATTTGTTAACATACGCAACAACCGAAAGTAATAATCCAGGATAACGGTCTCTGGACTCCCCGAAAATAACTTCACCGCCTAGAGGACAAACTATGGCTGACTACTGGATGGAATGGGTAAGCCTCCTCCTACGCTGGCTCCACGTGATCACAGCGATCGCGTGGATAGGCAGCTCGTTTTATTTTGTTTG
>RGHP01000088.1 GCA_010024125.1 Gammaproteobacteria bacterium
GTATCATTTCACGATGATGCAGACCCTCTCACAATGCATGACAACAAGGTAGACTCCCCATATCAATTTATGAGGAGTAACCGTGATTACCGAATCCGAAGCGAATACTCTAAAAGAAAAACAACGTAGCCTTCGTGAGGGCTTTGGTGACAGCCTAAGTCTTCGTGTGCACCGCTCAATCAGTTGGCTTCAGCGCGCAGCACAAGAACAAGAGGATCCGGACGCTGCATTTGTCTTCCTTTGGATCGCCTTCAACTCGGCATACTCACAAGACATTGGTATCGCCTACCATGTCTCTGAGAAGGGCCGCTTTAAGAGCTTCCTGAGCACGCTTCTGTCGTTTGACCAAGACGACCGGATCTATCATCTGGTCTGGACTCGGTTTCCGCATGAGATCCGACTTATCCTTGAAAATCAGTACGTTTTTGGGGCGTTTTGGAATCACCAGAATGGGCTCGAAGGTTATGATGATTGGCCTGACAAATTGGATGCTTCGGTGAAAAAAGCCAAACTCGCATTAGCTGAAAAAGATACTGAGCGCGTGCTTAATGAATTGTTTGATCGTTTGTATGTTCTTCGTAATCAAATCATTCACGGCGGTTCGACCTGGGCCGGGACAGTCAACCGGGCGCAGGTTCACGACGGTTCAGAGATCTTGGGATCGCTGATCCCTGTATTTGTAGACCTAATGATGGAAAATCCTCAGCACCCCTGGAAGGACCCGATCTATCCAGTGATCAAGTGATTGGTGAGACTATGAGCATCACAGACCAGACCACTATCGCTATTGTCGACGACGACCTCGAGCTCGGTTCGCTGATTGGTGACTATCTCCGGTCGAACGGTCTGACTTGCGAGCTTTTCGAGTCGGGTGAGGGCTTTCTAGAGTCAGACTACTCATCTGTGAGCCTCCTGGTTCTTGACGTGGGGTTGCCCGGGATGGATGGATTCGCTGTTTGCAGAAAATTACGAGAAAGTTCAACGATCCCGATAATTATGCTGACCGCTGCCAGTGATGATGTTGATCGTATACTTGGGCTTGAGTTGGGCGCCGACGACTACATGGGAAAGCCTTTTAATCCCCGTGAGCTTCTGGCGCGGATTAAGGCAGCCCTGCGTCGTGTACAAGTTAGTGAAGGAACGGAAGTGGCACTGAGAATTAGTCTCTCTGAGCGGCGGAGCTATTGGAACGGACAGTTGATTGATCTGACTGGCGCTGAGTTTGAGTTACTCGCATTATTCAACTCCAACCGCGGCCAAATCATTTCTCGAGATCGCATATCTGTCGCGCTAAAGGGTCACAGCGCGTCTCCGTTCGACAGGTCGGTTGATACATTGGTTAGCCGACTGAGACGAAAGCTTAAACTAATTTCATCAGTCGACCTGATCCGCTCGGTACGTGGTAAGGGGTACCTGTTTTCGCTATGACGCCCTTGCAATTAATGTTCGATCGCTTCCTTCCCGGCTCTATCGTCGCCCGGATGACGGTGATCCTTTTTGTTGGGATATCAGTGGCTCAAGGGATGGGTATCTGGATCTGGGGCCAACAGCTAAAGGCCGAAGAGAGCCTGAGGATATCCGAGGTCTCGGTCAACATGGGTGCTCGGATTGGTCAGACTATCCAGTTTTTTTCACGACTCCCGCGAGAATATCGCCACATAGTTTTGGACCAACTGAGGGACATGGGTGGTACGCGTTTTTTCGTATCGATTAACTCGCAGTTTATAGCTCTAAAAACAGTGTCAGAGACACCCACTATCGAGAGCGTCCGTTCAACGATTGTTGAGTCAATAACGACACAGGTGCCTGTCAATGAGAAACCAAAAATCGACTTTGTCCGATTTGAGGATCTACGGATCCTATCCGGCGAAAATATGATGGTAAACCTGCCGCCAAAGTGGCAACGATTCGCGTTGATAGACCCTGGCGACACGAGTCCGGTTGTGGTCGTTCAGTTGAGACTGAGTTCTGATGAGTGGGCATACCTGGCGACTCAGTTTCCGAACGGAGAGTCACTGTATGGATTCCGGTGGCTGACCGGTGAGCGGTTGCTTATCAGTTTTCTGGTTTCACTGACAATTTTAATTTTAACGACGGTCTTGGTCCGCTCGGTAGTGCGCCCACTGAGGCTACTCGCACGATACGCTGATGAGTTAGGACGAGGACATGCCTACCAGTTCTTGCCGTCACAAGGTTCGACCGAGATGCAGGCCACAATTAACGCGTTCAACGTGATGGGCCAGCGAATACAAAAATTCATTGCAGACAGGGAGCGGTTGTTTGCGTCTATTTCTCATGACCTAAAAACGCCACTTACTAAGGCTAAGTTGCGCGTAGAGATGCTAGAAACTAGCGAGGTAAAAGCCAAGCTCTTGCAGGATCTTGATGACCTAGAGACCATGGTTAAGGCATCCTTGCAGATGGTAAAAGACGCCGCTATTCATGAAAACACCGAGCAAACGGATCTTGTCAAAGTTCTAAGTCGATGTCTCGAGGCGGCACAGGTCGCAAACCTTCCTTATACGTTAGACGCTCCAGATAGGTTGATAATCGAGTGTCGCCCACTGAGCATCGAGCGTTTATTCACCAATCTGATTGATAACGCTTTGCATTATGGCCGTTCGGTAGAAGTCAGAGCCCGTCCTGACGACCTAGGGGAGGCTATTATCGTCGAGGTAATGGACCGAGGACCAGGGATACCGGATGATCAAAAAGCTCAAGTGTTCGAGCCTTATTTTCGGTCAGGGCACAAGCCTAGCTCGATACATGTGGGGCTCGGTCTGGGGATCGTGAAAACGATCGCGCAATTACACGGAGGCGACATAACCCTGAGCGACCGCCAAGGTGGCGGTCTTCTAGTCACGGTTCGTCTGCCTCTGTCACTCTTTGTCACAAATTGACATACCTGAAACATTAAGAACGTTAGTCTGAGTCGGTCGATAAGCGGCAAAAATAAGAGGAATAAATTATGTTGAATCGTTCTATTGCGGCATGTTTCGCGGTCGCATCTTTTGTGGTCTCACCGGTCCAGGCCTCTGAGGTAGAGGTATTGCATTGGTGGACCAGCGGTGGTGAAGCTAAAAGCGTCGCGTCACTGAAGGCGAGCCTTGATAAGAGAGGCGTAGCTTGGAAGGACTTTGCGGTAGCCGGTGGTGGCGGAGAGAACGCCATGACTGTTCTTAAATCTCGCGCGGTATCAGGAAACCCACCAACCGCGGCTCAGATCAAGGGACCAGACATCCAAGAGTGGGGTGAGTTAGGGTTCCTGGCCTCGATCGATGACGTGGCGAAAAAGAATAACTGGGACGGAGTGTTGCCTGGTGTTGTTTCGGATGTCATGAAATATAAAGGGAAGTACGTCGCCGCACCCGTTAATGTCCACCGGGTTAACTGGTTGTGGGCTAACCCGGAAGTTTTCCGTAAGGCTGGCGCAAGCATCCCAACCACATGGGCGGACTTTATGGTCCAAGCGAAAAAAATCCAAGACGCTGGATACATTGCTCTGGCGCACGGTGGTCAAGCTTGGCAGGACAACACCGTCTTTGAGGCTGTCGTGTTAGGTGTCGGTGGCGCTGAGTACTACCAGAAGGCATTTGTAGATCTTGACATGACAGCGTTGAATAGCTCAACAACTGACGAGGTCTTTAAAGTCTTTGGTGAGTTACGTCAGTTTATCGATGCTAACGCGCCGGGCCGGGACTGGAACGTTGCGACGTCAATGGTCATTAATGGTGAAGCAGCGATGCAGATCATGGGTGACTGGGCTAAAGGTGAGTTTGCGGTAGCCGGAAAAAATGCTGGGACTGATTTCGTTTGTGTAGCAGCCCCAGGAACCTCAGACGGGTTTACATTCAATGTCGACTCTTTCGCATTCTTTAGTCAAAAAGACATCAACAAGCAGAATGCACAAAAGGCGATGGCTGAAGAAATTCTGGGCACAAACTTCCAGGAAGTGTTCAACCTGAACAAGGGCTCAATCCCCGCTCGTTTGGGCATGGCTAGAACGAAGTTTGATTCTTGTGCCCATGACTCGATGAACGCGTTCGTATCTACAGCGCAATCGGGCGGACTGGTGCCAAGCTTCGCGCACGGCATGGCGGTACCTGGTGCGGTTGCAGGCGCGATCACTGACGTCGCAACAAACTACTTCAACTCAAAGACCTCGCCCGCCGAAGGTAAGGCACAACTAGTGGCAGCTATCCAAGCCGCCATGTAATACCACTGTCGCTGGGGTCTTAGCTTAGGCGGCCCCAGCGATCGTTCTGGGGTTTATCAATGCGTCAAGAGCTGAAAAGCTGGTCGATCATGGACCTGTTCGAAATGTGGCTTCCAAAAATTATTTTGGCACCAACGACAGTTGCTATGGTTGTTTGTATGTACGGTTTTATTTTGTGGACAGGGGCGCTGTCTTTCACGAAAAGCCGTATGCTACCGCAATGGGACTTTGTGGGTTTCCTTCAGTACGACAAGCTGTTCGCTAACCCTCGTTGGGACGTCGCGCTCTCCAATCTTGTTGTTTTCGGAATTTTATTCATTTGTATCTCTTTAGTCATCGGGCTCGCACTTGCGATTTTCTTAGATCAAAAAATTAAGGCTGAGGGTTTAATACGTACGATTTATTTATATCCGATGGCTGTCTCTTTTGTTGTAACAGGCACGGCTTGGAAATGGATCTTAAACCCAGGCCTCGGGATCGAGAAACTAGTCCGAGACTTCGGGTTCACTGATTTTGAGTTTCGGTGGTTAGTCGATCAAGAGATGGCGATCTACACGATCGTGATTGCCGCGGTTTGGCAGTCGAGTGGCTTCGTTATGGCTATGTTTCTCGCAGGCCTCAGGGGAGTAGATGACAGTCTGGTTAAGGCGGCGAAGATCGACGGCGCCAGCGCGTGGCAGTCCTATTGGTACGTAATCCTTCCTATCTTGCGTCCCGTATTCTTTAGCGCGGTTGTCATCTTGTCTCATATTGCGATCAAGAGTTTTGATTTAGTTCAAGCGTTAACCGGCGGCGGTCCCGGTTATGCCTCGGATTTGCCTGCAAACTTCATGTACACCTTCGCTTTCAACCGAGCCCAGATGGGTATTGGCGCAGCGAGCGCGATGATTATGTTATTTGGGGTTCTCGCGATTTTGGTCCCCTACTTGTACTCTGAACTGAGAGGCTCAAACCGTGGATAGGTCATCAATGACTCTTGGGCGTTTAGCGATTTACGCTTTGCTTGTGGTATTCGCGGCTGTGTATCTGATGCCTCTGTATGTCATGGTGATGACCTCCTTGAAAGATATCGAGGAGATCCGTCAAGGCAATTTATTGGCGTTGCCAGAGTCACCGACTTTGTTTGCATGGATTAAAGCCTGGGGCAGTGCATGCACCGGTAGTGAGTGCGAAGGGCTCGCACCATTTTTTTTCAATAGCATCCGTATCGTCGTTCCGGCGGTGCTGATTTCTACCTTCATTGGTGCGCTGAATGGGTATGTGCTTGCGAAGTGGAAATTTCGAGGCAGTGAGTTGCTGTTTGGCGCCTTATTGTTTGGTTGCTTTATTCCGTTTCAGGTGATTCTGCTGCCGATGGCGCGTCTGCTCGCAACGCTCGGGTTAGCCAACACAGTCACTGGTCTAGTTTTGGTTCATGTGATTTATGGGATTGCATTTACAACGCTCTTTTTCCGAAACTTTTATGTGTCAGTGCCAAATGAGCTCGTGAAGGCGGCACAGCTTGACGGGGCATCTTTCTTTCAGATTTTTCGGCATATCTTTCTGCCAATTTCAGTCCCAATTTTTACGGTCACTATCATCTGGCAGTTCACACAAATCTGGAACGACTTCTTGTTTGGCGTGGTTTATTCCGGGCCAGGAACACAGCCGATAACTGTCGCTCTAAACAATCTTGTGAACACCTCTGTTGGTGGTAAGGAATACAACGTTGATATGGCTGCCGCATTGATTGCAGCGCTGCCGACCCTCGTTGTCTATGTTTTAGCTGGAAAATATTTTGTTCGCGGGCTCACCGCGGGTGCGGTAAAAGGATAATTCGATGGGCTCACTGACTATTTCCAATGTAACCAAAACCTTTGGTTCGACTGAAGTTCTCAAGGGTATCAACATTGATATTGCCGACGGTGAATTTCTCATCCTTGTTGGTCCGTCTGGATGCGGAAAGTCAACTCTGATGAATACAATTGCTGGGTTGGAAGATGTTTCATCCGGACAATTGTTGCTCGCGAATGAGGATGTGACTGATCGGAGTCCCAAAGATCGTGATATTGCAATGGTTTTTCAGTCATACGCGCTATATCCAACGATGAATGTGGCTCGCAATATTTCTTTTGGACTCGAAATGCGGGGTGTACCCAAGGCTGAGAGGGACCGGAAGGTCGAAGAGGTTTCAACGTTGCTGCAGATCAACCATCTGCTCGATCGAAAGCCGAGTCAGCTCTCAGGAGGCCAAAGGCAGCGAGTTGCGATGGGAAGGGCTCTCGCACGCTCTCCTAGAGTCTATCTTTTTGATGAACCACTCTCGAACCTTGATGCCAAGCTCAGGGTTGCGATGCGCACAGA
>RGHP01000089.1 GCA_010024125.1 Gammaproteobacteria bacterium
TATGACAGATCGTTTTCAACACCAAACATTTGAATCGCTGAGATGGTATCGCCACCCCCTGCTAATGAGAATGCATTCGATTTCGCAATGGCCTGCGCGAGAGCTTGGGTGCCTTGCGAGAATTGTGCAAATTCAAAGACACCAATGGGACCATTCCATAAAAGCGTCTTAGCATCCTTGATCATGGCTTCAATACCCTGCATCGACTCAGGGCCTAAATCAAAGATCATGTCATCGGCTTCCATCTGATCAATTTTTTTTAAAATCGCTGGTTCATTGGCATCGAATTGTTTACCACAAATGACATCGGTAATCTTTGGTAACGATGCGCCACGTTGTTCTAATTTTTTAATAATCGCTTTGGCTTGCTCGACAAAGTCGGCTTCATAGAGTGACTGACCGACCTCAAAGCCTTGCGCTTTTAAAAAGGTATTCGCAATACCACCACCTAAAATGAGTTGATCCACTTTATCGGATAAGGCATCTAAAATGGTGAGTTTGGTTGAAACCTTTGAGCCTCCGACAATGGCAATCATAGGGCTTTTTGGATTGGCCATCACCTTCTCCAGCGCCTCGAGTTCTTCAGCAAATAAAAATCCGGCACACGCTGTCTCACAAAACTCAGCGACACCATAGGTGGAGGCTTGTTTTCGATGAGCGGTGCCAAACGCGTCCATGACAAACACATCCGCGAGGGCAGCATACTGTTTAGATAAGGCTTCATCATTGGATTTTTCACCCACATTAAAACGACAATTTTCCAGCACCACCAACTCGTGTGGTTCCACATCAAACGGCTGAGACACCCAGTTGCGTTGCAGACGTACCGAGGCGCCTAAATGCTCTCGTAAATAATCAGCTATCGGGGCTAGGGAATTTTCTTCGGAGAATTCACCCTCGGTGGGTCGACCTAAATGCGAGGTCACCATCACCTTAGCACCCTGATCGATGGCATATTGAATGGTCGGGATGGAAGCTTGAATGCGTTTGTCGGAGGCAATCTTGCCTGACATGAGGGGAACATTTAAATCAGCTCGAATGAGGACGCGTTTGCCTCTTAAATCAACGTCACTGATTTTAAGGGTGGCCATGTTTAGGCCTTCATCATCGCAATCGCGGTATCCAGCATGCGGCAACTAAAGCCCCACTCGTTGTCATACCAGCCAAAGACTTTGACGAGTTTGCCATCGGCACTAACCTTCGTTAAGGTTGAATCAAAATAACTTGAGCCTGAGGTGTGATTAAAATCAATCGAAACTAAGGGTTCCTCGTTATAAACCAAAACGCCTTTGAGATTTGATTCAGACGCTTTTTTCATAAGCTCATTGACCTCCTCTTTCGAGGTGGCTTTTGAGGTCGTGAGCGTTAAATCAACTAAAGATACATTTGAGGTCGGCACGCGAATCGCGACACCATCAAGTTTACCTTTGAGTTCAGGTATGACCAGACCCACAGCCGAGGCTGCACCGGTCTTCGTTGGGATCATTGACACCGCCCCTGAACGTGCACGCCTGACATCGTCATGCATGTTATCTAAAATCACTTGGTCATTCGTGTATGAGTGAATGGTGTTCATTAAACCTGACTCAATACCTAGGTTATCTTGTAAGACTTTGACAATCGGTGCGAGACCATTGGTGGTGCAAGAAGCATTCGAGATGACGGTATGTTCTTGTTTAATTTGATCATGGTTCACGCCATAGACAATGGTGGCATCGACGTCTTTTTCACCTGGCGCTGAGATGAGTACTTTTTTAGCGCCGTTATCGAGATGAAACTGACACGAGGCTTTGCCACGAAAGGCACCGGTGCACTCTAACACGAGATCGACACCGAGTTCACCCCACACCAACTCATCGGTGTTGCGTGTATTAAAGTAACGAATACGATCCCCATTGACGATAAAGGCATCATCGGTGGTGGTCACCTCAGCATCAAAACGGCCGTGTTGGCTATCGTATTTTAAAAGATGGGCATGCTTTTCAATCGTGCCACGTGAACAGTTCACGGCAACGACTTCTATGTCTTTGTAATGATTTTCATAGATGGCTCGAAGGACCAAACGGCCAATTCGACCAAAGCCCGAGATTGCTACTTTAATTGTCATGAATACATCCTTAAGGTTTAAATAATTAAGGCACCTTTAAAAAAGATGCCTTAATGTTCAAGCATTGAATCGTGTTGTTATAAAACCGATTGTACGGTTTTAACCACGTTATCTACAGTAAATCCAAAGTGCTCCATGAGAACACCACCAGGTGCTGATTCACCGTAGGTGTTAATACCCACGTAACCACCATCAAGTCCAACGTACTTAGCCCAGTAGTCAGTCACACCGACTTCAATCGCGACACGTTTCACACCTGGGGTTAAAACGCTATCACGGTAGGCCTTATCTTGACGATCAAAAGCATGGGTACATGGCATTGAGACCACGCGTGCATTGATGTTGTGTTCTTTCAGGGCTGCTTGCGATTTCATCGCAAGATCGACTTCAGAGCCTGTTGCAATCAGAATCACATCCGCTTTGCCATCTGCGTCAGAAAGGACATAACCACCGTTTCTAATTTCAGCTAACTGAGCATCAGTACGTGCATTAAAGCCTGTACCTTGCCTTGTTAGCACTAAGCTGGTTGGGTTTTCAGTGTTTTCAACTGCCGCAGTCCAAGCTGCTGCTGTTTCGGTTGCATCACATGGACGCCACACTTCCATACGTGGAATGTAGCGAAGACCTGACGTTGTTTCAATTGGTTGGTGGGTCGGACCATCTTCACCTTGACCAATCGAGTCATGGGTGAGCACATAAACCACGCGCTGTTTCATCAATGCCGACATACGCATACCGTTTCTCATGTAGTCAGTAAACATATGGAAGGTACCACCAAACGGTAGGAAACCGCCATGGAGGGCCATACCGTTCATGATCGCCGCCATACCAAATTCACGCACACCGTAAGAGATGTAGTTACCTGGTTTTTTACCGCTCACATGTTCGAATGCTGAACAGCTGGTTAAGTTCGAACCGGTCAAATCCGCTGAGCCACCAATGAATTCAGGTAACACAGGAGCTAGGGCTGCAATAGCATTTTGCGATGCTTTACGTGTTGCTACCTTCTCACCTGCCTCATTCGCTGCCTTGATCATAGCATCGGTATGTTTCTTCCAATCTTTAGGAAGTTCGCCTGCCATACGACGTTTAAATTCAGCTGCTAAATCTGGATGGGCTTTTTCGTAAGCTGCAAATTTAGTATTCCATTCGTCCTCACGTGCTTGGCCTTTATCTTTTTGATTCCAGCCATCATAGACATCTTGAGGGATCACAAAAGGAGCATGCTCCCAACCAATTTCTTTTCGAACGAGAGCCACTTCATCATCACCTAAGGCTGCACCGTGACAGTCATGTGAGCCTGCTTTATTAGGTGAGCCTTTACCGATAATGGTTTTACAACAAATGATGGTTGGTTTATCGGTGACTTTTTTCGCTTCTTGGATGGCTTTATCCACCGCATCAAAGTCATGACCATCAACATTGCGTATCGCATGCCAACCGTAGGATTCAAAACGGGCTGCCGTATCATCGGTGTACCAACCTTCGATATGACCATCAATCGAGATACCGTTGTCATCCCAGAAAGCAATCAATTTTCCTAAGCCCCATGTACCTGCGAGTGCACAGGTCTCATGTGAGACACCTTCCATCAAACAACCATCGCCTAAGAACACGTAGGTGTAATGATCGACGATGTCATGGCCTGGGCGGTTAAATTGGTTCGCGAGCAGTTTTTCCGCCATCGCAAAACCAACGCCGTTACTGATACCTTGGCCAAGTGGGCCTGTGGTTGTCTCCACACCGGGTGCATAACCGTACTCTGGGTGACCTGCACATTTTGAATGCAATTGACGGAACGATTCAATTTCCTTCATGGGAAGATCGTAGCCGGTTAAATGCAGTAATGAATAGATGAGCATCGAGCCGTGACCATTCGATAAAATGAAACGATCGCGGTTTGCCCAATCAGGATTTTTTGGGTTGTGACTTAAGTGGTGGTTCCATAAAACCTCACCAATTTCTGCCATACCCATCGGTGCGCCAGGGTGACCTGAGTTTGCTTTTTGGACTGCGTCCATCGCTAATGCACGGATTGCATTCGCTAAATCTTGTCTTGATGCCATGTTTCCTCCCAAAGTGGTAACTTAGTGAACATGATTCATATCATGTTTCATTATTATTTTCGTAATCTTTAATTATCAACCAAACAGCCCCTTCAATCAAGGTATTGCATGGTTTAATTCGCGACTTCTTCCTTCCATTTAATCGAGCAGCCAATGCTCGCCATTTGTTCTTGAGGGCCGGCTTGCGTTTCAGCTATGAGCTTCATGGCCTCGAATAAATCACGTGTATTGTCAGGTGGCGGCTCGCCCCGTCCTGTCGCATCAAAACGGCCCCGATACTGCAATTCAAAATCTTTATTAAAGCCAAAAAAATCAGGCGTACAAATCGCATCATAGGCTCTGGCAACTTCCTGGGTTTCATCGAATAAATAAGGAAAGCTAAATTGATGCTCCCTCGCCACCTTTTGCATATTCTCAAACGAGTCCTCAGGGTAGTTGATCACATCATTACTTGAGATCGCAATGGTGTTGATCCCAAGAGACTTTAATTGTCTGATATCTTCCACCAAACGCGGTAAAATAGCTTTAACATAAGGACAATGGTTGCAAATGAACATGATTAACAAACCCTTCTCACCTGAGGCTGCTTGTAATGTCCAATCTTTACCATCCACGCCTTTGAGCTTAAAGTCTTTGGCCTTCCAGCCAAATTCACAGACCGGTGGATTTAAACTAACCAAATTCATTTCTCCCGAATAAATTTAATGAGACGATTTTACCATTCAAGCAGCCTGAAGTTAAATACAACGATCCCGTTAGATGATTTTGCTGCACGTCATCTAGCCCAAGTCTTACGCGCCAAGGTCGGGGATAAAATTATCCTCTTTAACGGGGATGGATTCGATTACGAGGCCAAAATCAAACATGTGGATCGACGTGATGTCAGTGTTGAGATCCTTAATCAATCAGCTAACCCAAATGAATCTAAAATTCGCATTCATCTATTCCAAGCACTCTCCTCAAATGAAAAAATGGATCTGGTGGTGCAAAAGGCGGTGGAACTTGGCGTTCAAGCCATCACTCCGATCATTGCTTCAAGAAGCCAGATGCGCCTAAAAGACGAGAAGCGCGACAAAAAATTACAGCACTGGCAACAAATTGCCATTTCAGCTTGCGAACAATCGGGTCGTGCAGTGATACCTGAGATTTACCCTGTCAGCCTTTTAACTGAAAGTATTGCTCAGATGGATGACGCCGCGCTTAACATCATGCTCGATCCTGAAGCAAAGACACAGCTCAATCAACTCGCATCGATGGATACACCCTCCCACATCAATGTCTTGATTGGTCCTGAAGGTGGTTTTAGCGAGGATGAAATTCAACTATGCCAATCAAAAAAGGTTATCACCTTAAGCCTAGGTCCGCGTATTTTACGTACAGAGACAGCGCCAATTGCGACCCTCGCGCTATTACAATACCTTTTCGGTGATTTTGTATAAAATACATTAAAAATGATATAAAATAGCAATATATTCATATATATTGTATTTTATGCAAAAAATAATTGGAAATAATCTAAGAAATCTTAGAAAGTTGCATCAAATGAGCTTAGAGGTCTTGGCTCAAAAAATTGCCATGAGCCCGGGTAACCTGTCTCGTATTGAGCGAGGTGAGGTCAATGTCAGTGTCGGACTTTTAGAAAAATTATCGCAAGCACTTCATTGTGAGGTCAGTGATTTTTTTAATGCAGCCTCATCAAGCTCGCAAACCTTTATTGAACAATTCAGGCAATCCGCTAAATACATTAACCAATTTAATCAAAAAACCTTTGTGATCGCGCTGAGCGGTGAGGTTTTTACCGAGGCACAATTCGAATCGATTGCCTTTGACATTAATCTATTACGCTCTTTAAACATTCAAATTGTGATTGTGCATGGCATTCGCCCACAAATTGATGGGGTGTTACAAGAAAATCATATTCAGTCACAACTGGTCAATAATGTTCGCGTCACCGATCAGGCTAGTCTCAAACATGTGATTGATGTCAATGGTCGTATCCGTACCCAAATAGAAGCTTTACTGTCCTCAAGCCTGATTAACTCACCTTTATTTGGCAGTGATATTAAGATCTCAAGCGGTAACTTCTTAACTGCGAGACCGTTAGGTGTGCTCTCAGGGGTGGATATGCAATTTACTGGACAAATTAGAAAAGTCGATCACGAGGCCATTCAAAATAAATTAAATCAAAAAGAAATCGTTTTAATTTCCCCCTTAGGCTTCTCACCCATTGGTGATGTGTTTAATTTATCCTATG
>RGHP01000090.1 GCA_010024125.1 Gammaproteobacteria bacterium
GCAAATGAAGTGACCGGTTGGTCTGCGAAAAACAACCCAAACATACCTCCACGACTGACGCCTTGCATGGCAATGCCTGCATCAGAGGCTTCGGAAATCATCCCTGAAACGAAACGTTCAGTGCTAGCGCTCAATGCCTCGTAAAATCCTGGTTGCGATAATTCAGAGAGCGTTGCGATTCCTGCAGCCATCGCGACAGGATTACCAGATAGCGTGCCAGCTTGGTATACAGGACCCAGTGGAGCGAGCATGTCCATAATGTCTTGACGTCCGCCAAACGCACCGACAGGCATCCCACCACCAATAATTTTGCCGAGGCAAGTCAGATCTGGTCGGATCTGAGTGATTGCTTGTGCGCCACCTTTTGCAACACGGAAGCCTGTCATCACCTCGTCAAAAATTAAGACGACGCCGTACTCATCACACAATGCGCGAAGACCCTCGAGATATCCAGGCTCTGGCAGAATCATGTTCATATTGCCGGTGATCGGTTCGATGATGATGCATGCGATTGAGTCACCTTGTTGCTTAAAAAGTGCTGTTGCCGCATCTAAATCATTAAACGGTAGGTTGAGGGTGTGTTTCGCAAGATCAGCTGGAACACCTGGTGAACTCGGTACACCAAAAGTGAGCGCACCAGAGCCTGCTTTCACCAGAAGACTGTCTGAGTGCCCATGGTAACAACCCTCAAATTTCACAATCGTGTCGCGACCAGTGAATCCGCGCGCAAGGCGGATTGCGCTCATGGTCGCTTCGGTACCACTTGAACAAAACCGTAATTTTTCCATCGATGGGAAAAACGACTTCACGAGCTCTGCCATGTCTGTTTCGATGGCAGTCGGCGCGCCAAACGATAATCCGTTTTCAATTGCATCGCGCACGGCTTGCAATACGTTGGGATTGGCATGCCCGGCAATCATCGGTCCCCAACTGCCTATATAATCGATGTACCGTTTTCCGTCTGCATCGTAAAGATAAGGACCTTCAGCCTTACTGAAGAACACAGGCGTGCCACCAACGGCACGAAATGCTCGCACTGGAGAATTAACGCCGCCTGCAATAGATCGACTGGCTCGCTCGAAAAGTTGTTCTGATTTAGACATGCAATATTCCTTAAAATAATTCTGTAAGTCGGCGCGCGGCTTCACCAATATCTTTTGTGCGAAACACGGCACCTGATACTGCGAGCATCGAAACTCCAGTATCCAAAACTTGTCTTCCATTATCGGCGGTGATACCACCGATTGCGACAACGGGCAGAGGGCACAGCTGAACTAATTTGCCTAGTTGATTCAGAGACAATCCACTCGCAGATGGTTTTGTGTTTGACTCAAAGAGTCGACCAAAAGCACAGTATGTTGCGCCGTCGGCAACGGCTTCTTCCATCAGTTGTCTCGAGTCATGGCAGGTACGTCCTAGAATCGCTTCAGTGCCTAATTCTTTACGCGCTTCACTTAAGGATCCGTCGGTCTGCCCAAGATGGGCCCCATCCGCGCCAAGTACCTGGCAAATGTGAGCATTGTCATTGATTAAACAAGGGACACCATGTTGGTGGCTTGATTCAACAACTGCCTCAGCAAGGGCAAGATACAGGCCTTGATCATCTGTTTTATGGCGAAACTGAACGAGACTCGCACCACCATCAACTGCCTCGCTGACCTGTTGATACAACAGATCAGGGTCAACAATTGATGCATCGGTGATGACATAGAGTCCGCGCATCAGAATGGTTTGACGATGACCAAAATCGCGATGGCAATCAATGCGATTACAGGTACTTCGTTAAACCAACGATACCAAACGTGGCTTCGGGTATTGGCATCATTCTTAAATGTCTTAACGATTTTCATGCACCAATGGTGATACCCAAGGAGTAGCACGACAAAGGTGAGCTTGGCATGCATCCATCCTTGGCTCATGTACTCAGGCACAAACATCACCATCCAGATGCCAAGTGCAACTGCAACGATCATTGACGGAGTCATGATGCCGTTGAGTAGTTTTCTTTCCATGATTTTGAAGCGTTCTATCCCAACTGTATCTGTTGCATCGGTCATCGCGTGATACACGAATAGCCGAGGGAGATAGAACAAGGCCGCAAACCAAGTCACGACCGCGATTAGATGAAATGCTTTAATCCAAAGAAACATGGTGCCTCCTATCGTGGAGACGGGAGTACACCAAGTCTGTCACTGAAAGGCAAGATTAGTCGCGTTCTTGGTGCCTGACATTCGATTGAACATCGATGACTGCTTTGAATAAGTCGCCTTCGGTAATAACACCCAGTAACTCTCGAGTTTCTCTGGCGATAATTGGGACGGATTCCCCAACGAAGTCACTGACGGTATGCATGGCGTGTTGGAGTGAGTCGTCAAGATTTAACAGCATTGGGTCTGCATCAGCGAACTGGAACACCGTCTGATCGCCAGCCTCAATCGCCTGGTGAACCGACAATTTTCCTGCTAAACGCCCTGAGTCAGAAACCACATAGGCCTCTGTTTGATCAGCTTGGCGCATGAGTTCGAGGGCTTCTGTACCGGTCGATGTCTCATTGACCTTAACGTAATCATCACTCACGTGCGCTTCAAGTGTGTGCTGAGACAACGCAATAGCCTCACGTCCGAGCGCAAGATCAATCCCTCGATCCAGAAGTTGCCGATCAAAAAACGAGTGTCCGAACAACCGATGCGTTAATAGCATGGAAGCCATCACAGCCATCAGTGCAGCGACCGCGTAGGCGTACGACTGTGTTAACTCAAGGATGATGAGTACGGCTGCAACCGGAGCACCGATCACGTTGGCAGCGACCGCAGCCATTGCAGCGATGCTAATTGCCACGCTTAAATCTGGGACACCTAACGCGATCGCAATTTGACTGATCACGCCGCCGACAGCAACACCAACAAACAGTGCAGGAGAAAAAACGCCACCAAACAAACCAAAGCCGATACATAGCGCAGTCATGGCAATTTTGACGATGAGCAGCAATATAAGTGCTGGCAGTTGATAGATCCCATCTAGCATTGCGTTGATGGTTCCAATGCCAAGTCCGAGAATCTCGGGAATCCAAATGCCAACTAAACCACACACTGTGGCCGCGGTGATCACGAGCCGTTCCGCTGACCAACCGGTCTGTTTGGCAAATGCGGCAGATCGACGCAATGCTTCCATATAAATGATCGCTGCAATCGCAATAATTGGAGACGCGATAATTAAAACAGGAATGACGGATACCAAGTCAGGTGGCGATGTTGAAATATTGAAGGTTGCTGATGGATTGAAAAATGCCTGGCTGACTGCGGATGCGGTCACAGAAGCAATCGATATCGGGGCGATTGCACGCACTGAAAAGTGACGCAAAATCGCTTCATGCGCGAACACGATGCCGGCAATTGGTGCTCCAAAACCTGCTGAGATGGCGGCAGCGACGCCGCAGCCTAAATACACTTCATGCGAGAGTCGCGATGACACGAAACGCTTTACCGCAATACCGAGCGTAGCGCCGAAGTGCACAAGTGGTCCGTATTGTCCAACCGAGCCACCGCCGGCTGCACTGGTGAATGCGGTTAATGTTGATGCAATCCCGTGTTTAATATCTAGTGGTTCTTTCGATTGTTGTGCGTGATAGATGGAGTCTGCGGGTCCATGCCAGCGGACAACTCCAAACACGCGACGGATCAGGATGACGATGCCCGCTGCAATCCAGAGAAATACTAAACTGGTGAGTTCGAATTGACTGCCAGCGAGTGAAATTTCGAATAATGGATTGTTTTCGCGAAGTGCCGTAAAAAATTGTACGCCTGAGACATAGGCATTCGAGGTCCATGCAATCAGTGTTCCTATGAGGCCCCCGATACCGAAAACGATTAACAGCTCAATGCCGGTATCTTTGATGCGGCTCTGCATAGACTTCCCCTGTCGAGTGCGCTTTTATGTCTGTTTCGCGTATTATGCGCCCAATTTGATGATGGATGGAAATCACACGTGAAACGTATTGGTATCGTTGGTGGAACTGGATATACGGGTGTCGAACTGTTGCGCATGTTGGCGACGCATTCCGGCGTGGAAGTGACTTGCCTCACTTCACGCTCTGAGGCGGGTAAAACAGTCGCTTCGTTGTATCCCTGGTTGTCGCATTATGGTCAGTTGAGTTTCGAAGAGCCTTCGATCGAGGCGTTGTCTGACTGCGATCTCGTGTTTTATGCGACACCAAACAAGATTGCGATGAATGAAGCAAGTGCATTGCTTGATCGCGGCGTGCGTGTCATTGACTTGGCTGCAGATTTTCGATTCAGCGATGTGAGTCTCTGGGAGTCAGCTTACGGTGGACCGCATGGCGCGCCTCACTTGATTCAAGAAGCGGTCTATGGGTTACCTGAGAAGTACCGGGCAGATATTACGGGTGCTCGTTTAGTTGGTAATCCGGGCTGTTACCCAACGGCGACAGCGCTTGCGTTAATGCCATTGGTTGAAGCGAGCGCTTTGTCAGATGCAAATGTAATCATTGATGGAAAGAGTGGTGCCTCTGGAGCAGGTCGCTCAGCGCGCACTGATCTGATCGTTGCTGAGGCATCAGACAACTTCCATGCATATGCAGCCGGTGGTCATCGTCATGCCCCAGAAATGACACATCAAATCTCTAAAATGGGTCAAGATGTTTCCGTCACTTTTGTACCACATTTGCTGCCGATGATTCGGGGGATTGAAGTCACCGCATATGTCTGCACATCATTATCAGTGACCGAAGCTCGAGAGGTGTTTGTCTCTAGGTATCAAAATGAGCCCTTGGTATCTGTGGTATCAGATGGTGAGCACCCGGAGACCCGATGGGTGCGCGGTTCGAACCGGTGTGTCATCGGTGTGTATCAGCAGCAACATGGGCAATTGATTATCTCGAGCGTGATCGATAATTTAGTCAAAGGCGCGGCCGGGCAAGCGATTCAAAATATGAATTTGATGCTGGGCCTTGATGAGTTTGAAGCGCTTCCGATTTATGCATTGAGCCCTTGAGGGATTATGGCAGAAGTATTTGTACCAACTCCGATCAATCTGACTGATCGTGCTGTTTCTAAAGTGAAAGAACTGATTGATGGTGAAGGAAATCCAGAGCTCCATCTTCGTGTGTTTGTGACAGGCGGTGGTTGCTCCGGTTTTCAGTATGGTTTTAGTTTTGATGATGAGCATCAGGAAGACGATACTGAAGTTATGAAAGATGGTGTGAAAGTCGTGGTCGATGGAATGTCTTATCAGTACTTGGTTGGCTCGACTGTTGACTACTCAGAGTCATTGACTGGCTCGCAGTTCGTTGTAGAAAACCCCAATGCATCCAGTACCTGTGGGTGCGGCGCGAGCTTTAGCCTCTAGTTGGGTTCACGATTGAACCCAAAACCCCAGACGTTATTGAACCGGTAATTTTCTCGGTTTTGAGCTGTTTGTTGTCCAAGCACTGAAGTCCTAACCAAGCAAAGCAGGCTGCTTCCACATAGTCTGGATCAATAGCAAATGTATCCGATGTCACCACCAATGGTTCGACAGTGTCGTCGATCATATCCATCAAGTGTGCATTGTGAACGCCGCCGCCGCAGACAACCAAAATATGGATATCTTCCGGTAGCGCTTTGTGCACCTGTTCTGCTGTGAGCTGATTAAGCGTTGCCTGCACGTCGGCTGGATCGATTGATGGAAGTTTTTGAAGCGCATTGTCGAGCCACGCTTGGGTGAAGTATTCTCGCCCCGTGCTTTTTGGTGGTTCTTTGGCAAAGTATGGATCGCTTAAGAGTCTGCCGAGCAACTCCTGATTGATTGATCCCGATGCCGCGAAAGCGCCGCCTCGATCAAAGGGCTGTTGACGATGGATCTGATGCCATCCGTCAGCCAATGTGTTGGCTGGTCCTATATCCCATCCCATCGTTGGTCTTCCTGGCATGAGGAGTGAGATGTTGGCGATGCCGCCGAGATTGAGAACTGCCACGTTTTCTGTATCTCTCAGAAAATGTGCTTCATGGAACAATGGCGCGAGGGGTGCGCCTTGACCGCCACGTGCCATATCGCCGCGTCGAAATTGGTGGGCGACTGTCACCCCGGTTTTTTCAGCAAGCCGCTCGGCGAAACCAATTTGCAAGGTTGATCCGATGTCTGGTTCGTGCCACAGCGTTTGACCATGAAAGCCGATAACGCTCACGGGGTCATGACTTGCTTGAATCAGCTGCTGGCATTGTTGAATCACAGTATCCGTGTAGTCACTTTCAAGACGCAGTAAATCCGATAGATTTGCTTGGCCTGTTTCAATAATGCGTTTGAAGCCGCGTTCGACCTCAGTCGGGAACGATGTTTCGAGTGTTTGGATAACTTCGATACGCGATCCATCGAGTGTTTCGCGCACAAGGCAGGCATCCAGTCCGTCGAGACTGGTGCCGCTCATCA
>RGHP01000010.1 GCA_010024125.1 Gammaproteobacteria bacterium
ATGCTTGAGCGTTCAGATCTCGATGCGGCGACTTTTTATCTGCCATTAGTGACTGTTCCAGCGCATGTGATTTCGATTATTTCCAAAGAGCAACTGAAACAAGCAATTGGTTCATCAGAAGTGCAGCCAACATCGTCACACGCACTCAAACTAACGCATCCGTTTTCGACAACACACATCTATCTTGGATTTAGCGAAAGGCAGCAGAAATCTGCACTGTGGGTTCACAAAGATCGGTTTGGAAATACGGCAAATGACGCTTTACTCGATGCGTCTGGCGAATTCAATTTGGACATATCGGACGATGTGGTCTGTCTTGGTCTTGCAAGTCCCGAATGGATTTATTGTCATCACCGGCTACCAGGGCAGTCGCATGAGTATTAGACGAGGATCGGCGTTGATCGCCGCGTTGATTGTAATCTCTGTGCTCGGTTTTTTATGGGTGGGAGATTTTGTATTACGCCTGACAGAAGACATTTCTCAGGCGCGTGTGATTGGGATGGAACAGAAGCATCTTTCCGCATCGGCGAAAGAGTGGGAGGCATTCTTCGAAGTGACCGCAAGTGGTGATACCAGCGGCGAATGGCAAACCATCGAGTATGTCATTCCAGATGGGGTTTCTGAACGCGTTGTGACCCTTCGCATCGCATTTGTGAATGATCAGTGGGTGGCGGAGGATCGACAAGTCGTATGGCGAGCGAACGTGGTTTCTCATTAATCGAAGCGCTGATCGCGATGTCGATTGCGGCGATTATGATCATTGGTGGATCGCAACTCTTTGGAGTTACCTCTGAGCGTTCGAAAACCCTGCACTATCAGAGTGAGTTGATGCATCAGATGGAATCATTAAAGCGTCAATACAGACGGCCCCGAGAATTTCCCAATCAACTCGAGAGCACGCGTGACTATCAGTTGACGCTGGAATCCTGTGGTGTCGATTGCCGGACATTACGATTAACTCCAAATCGTTCGCACGCATGTCGTTATTGGGAGTTAAGTACCGATGGTTCGATGGGCGCTGGTAGGGAGGGTTGTTGGCCTGAATCAGCAGTTCGCGCGTTCGCTGGTCACTCGAGTCCTTCCTAGACTTGATACAGTGATGATCCAATCAATGGTTTCTCCACATAATCTCACCTGACCCGGACTGACCGATCCATCTGAATACGCTTCCAGTTGGTTTCCTGAAAACGAGCGAATTTGTATTGCTCGTTGGGTGACGGGCATTTGGATGATCTGGGTGGTCTTTGTCGTGATTGCTGTCGCCATCGACAGTCGAATCGTATTTCTGAGTAACGTTGCATCGTGTTTGGCTATTGAAGCATCGCGTGGCGTGGACCACGTTGAAACAACCTGTGACGCGAGAATAGCGCTGATCGATAGTGCTGCGAGTAGAGAGATTAATTGCATCGTCAGAGTGTAGTTGGTTCTGACGAAATGGCTTGCGCGTGCGATAATTCACCCATGGTGCAAACAAAGACTTCCCCGTGTGATGTATTGATAATTGGCGCAGGTGTCATGGGCATGCTGTCTGCTTGGGAGTTAGCCGAAGCCGGTCAGCGAGTTGTGATACTTGATAAGGGCCAGGCCGGACTCGAGGCCTCCTGGGCAGGTGGGGGAATTATTTCTCCACTCTATCCTTGGCGCTATGCACCAGCAATTACTGCATTAGCCACTTGGTCGCAAAATGCGTTTCCTGATTTGATCGCTCGATTACGTGACTTGACGGGCATCGACCCAGAGCTTCTCTCAAATGGCATGTTGGTCACAGCAACCCATGAACGAGAAGACGCTCTCGCGTGGGGAGCCGGTTTGCGGCAAGCGGTTGTCGAAATTACTGATGATGAGGCTCGAGCGTTGGAGCCGAATGTTCAACTTGATGAGACACCCTTATGGATGCCAGGTGTGTCGAGCGTGCGGAATCCACGGATGGGTCAGGCCCTCAGGCAAATCTGTCTGCACCATCCGCGAATTCAGCTCATTGAGCATCATGAAGTTCAAGTAGTCGGTGGTTTGGAATCACCTCAGGTCTCTAGTCGTGGTGAGCAATTGATCGCAGACCGAGTCGTGCTCACGACGGGGGCTTGGACCGGAGGGCTGTTATCGGGATTAGATCTCGCATGCCCAATCAAACCAATGAAAGGTCAAATGCTACTTTTTAGTCCCTGCGGGCTGATTGTGTTTGGATCGACACTTGAAGATGTGGGCTTTCAGAGAACGCCAAACCGTGAAGCGTTTGAGACGCTCTATGCATCAGCGCTCGCCATGATACCTGCGTTACAGGATGTGGACTTAGAGGCTCAGTGGGCAGGTTTTCGTCCAGGTTCGCCTGAGGGAATGCCTTGGATTGGATCTATTTCAGAGCGGTTATGGGTGAACTCGGGGCACTTTAGAAACGGGGTGGTCTTGAGTCCTGCATCCAGCCGTCTATTATGCGACCTCATGATGGATCGAACACCAATTGTTGATCCGACACCCTATCAACCTCGGAACACACCATGATGCAAGATTCTCGTATTCGACTGCTTCAAATGGACGCTGTTGTTGGCGACTTTGAAGCGAATTTACAGAAATTGGCGGACGCGGCAGACGCTGCCAAAAGAGATGGTGTCTCTATTTTAATCGCGCCTGAACTCGCGCTCACGGGTTACCCACCTGAAGATCTTCTGTTGCGTCCTGCGTTGATTGATAAGTTAAACGCATCTGAATCCAGATTGTGTGAGATCAGCCGAGGTATCACGCTCTTTGTTGGTGCGCCAAGCGAACTTGCTCGTGGTTCGAGTGCATGGGATCTCGGTAACAACAGCGCGCGTCCAGCATCGCTTTGGAACAGTTTGCTTGTGTACAAAGATGGTGTTCGGTTGACTGCCTATCACAAACAATCGTTGCCCAACTATCAGGTATTCGATGAGCGTCGCTATTTCGTTGCGGGCTCTGAGCCTCAGGTATGTGAACTTGATGGCGTGCGAATTGGTCTTCTCGTGTGCGAAGACGTTTGGGTTCCAGAAATTGTCGAAGCGACTTGCAAGCTTGGTGTCGATTTTATCGTTGTCATCAACGCATCTCCTTTTGCTGAAAACAAAGTGTTTGAGCGCCATGAGCATCTCAAACATCGCGCGAGTACGAATCAAGTCCCAATTGTTTATGTGAATTTGGTTGGTGGACAAGACGAGCTGATCTTTGATGGCGGTTCATTTGCTGTGAATCAAGAAGGTCAAATCATCGCTCAAGCCAACTTTTTTGCCGAAGAAGTGCTCGACATCGTTTGGGATGGTGCAGATCTGACAGGGCAGCGTTTGGAAGATGTGCCATCGTCAGAATGGATGCTTTACCAAGCGCTTGTCACTGGTGTGCGAGACTATTTTGCAAAGACTGGATTTAAAAAAGCGGTTCTTGGTCTCTCCGGCGGGATCGACTCGGCGCTGACATTAGCGGTCGCCGCAGATGCACTGGGCGCAGAAAACGTGCATGCAGTGATGATGCCTTATTTGTACACCGCTGATATCAGCGTGACGGATGCTGAGCGACAGGCTCAGATCCTCGGTTGTGAATTCTCGATCGTGCCGATTGAGCCAATGGTCCGTGAATTCATGCAGACTCTAACTCCTTTTTTCGAAGGACATCCTGTCGATACCACTGAAGAAAATTTGCAAAGTCGCTGTCGTGGGGTGCTACTCATGGCGCTGTCGAATAAAACGGGTGCACTGGTATTAACGACCGGCAATAAGAGTGAAATGGCTGTCGGTTATGCCACCCTGTATGGCGATATGGCTGGTGGATATGCCGTGTTAAAAGATGTCTGGAAAACGCGAGTGTATGATCTTGCGAGGTTCGTGAATCGCGATGGTGAAGTGATCCCAGAGCGGGTCATTATCCGGCCGCCATCGGCCGAGCTGGCTCCAGGACAAGAAGATTCAGATAGCCTGCCGCCCTACGATCGTCTCGATACGATGTTATCGCTGTACATCGAATCCGATCTGTCGCCTCAAGAAATTATCGACTCTGGCTTTGATCCTTCCGAGGTGAAGCGTATGTGCCGGTTGGTTGATATCAATGAATATAAACGCCGGCAGTCAGCTGTTGGACCGCGCGTGACTGTTCGTGGATTTGGTCGCGATCGGCGATATCCAATCGCGAACCGTTGGTCGTTCTAGAAAAAGACCTCGTCGACGACACGTGGTGCATCAATTGCCGGTGCGTCTTCTGCTGGACGTAGTGTCGCTTGTGGACGACGGCTTGTATCCAAGCGACGTGATTGGCTGAATGCGGCTAGGCGATCTGCGAGGTCGCCACCACTACCCATAAATCCAAGAGTAAGAATGCTAGTGAGGGTTTCGCCTTCTTCATATAAAACCCCAGCAGCCAATCGCTGATTGCCACGCTCTCCTGCGACGTATTCAGGATAGTTTTCAGACAGAACATAGAGTGCATCTTGTGATTCTTGTGGCAGACCTAATGCCTCGAATGCCAAATGTATAACAATCAACGCATCAATCACTGCAGGTGTCGATGGATAGCCCTCAACAACCTGACGCGCTCGGTTTGCAGCTGCCAGATACGCACCTTTTCGGATGTAGTAGCGCGAAACGTTCACTTCATACTCTGCGAGCTGATTCCGGACGTAAATCAAACGGAGTGTCGCATCTTCGGCAAATTCACTCTCTGGATAGCGTTCCAGTAATTGCTTGAAATCATCTATGGCGTCTCGTGCGCCACCGATATCGCGACCTGTTTCGTCGCCAGGAAGATAGCGCGATACCATCGAGTCATTGGATGCGTACGATGACAGACCTTTCATGTACTGTGCATAGTCAGCTTCGGGATGATCTGGATTGAGGCGGATAAAACGGTCAGCAGTCAGGCGGGCAAGCTCATACTTCGATGATTTGAAGTAGGCATAGACCAGATCCAATTGCGTTCCATCCGCGTATTGGCCAAAAGGGAAGCGGCGATCAAGCTCTTCCAGCGATTCCATGTGCCCTTGTGCTTCTTCCCACAATTGGCGTTCGCTTTTCAAATTGGCTTCTGGATCAAACAGCGAGCACGCGGTAAGTACAACAGAAATGAGCAGGAAGCTAAGGGTCCGGGTTATCATGGAATTCCTTGTTTCGATGAATCGACAAATGACCGATCGGCAATATACCAAGACGCATATTCAAGCACAGTTTGAAGTTCCTTTGGAGGAATCTGGATCACGGATTGATCAGGTATTGGCTCGCCTGATGCCGGATTATTCTCGTGCTCGTCTGACGCAATGGCTTACAGATGGGCAGATATTAGTCGATGGAGCACTGTTAAAGCCAAAAAATAAAGTGCTGGGTGGCGAAAAGATTGTTGTCGATGCAGAGCTAGAGGCCCAGATTGATTGGTCCGCAGAGGATATCCCTCTGGATATCATCCATGCTGATGAGGATCTGATTATTGTGAATAAACCCGCCGGTCTTGTGGTTCACCCCGGGCATGGGAATCCCTCAGGTACTTTGGTGAATGCTTTATTGTCCGCATTTCCCGAGCTCGAGGAAATTCCGAGGGCGGGAATCGTACATCGTTTGGATAAAGAGACGAGTGGCGTTCTCGCTGTTGCGCGCTCACTCAAAGCGCAGGCTAATCTGGTGAAGCAACTAAAGGATCGATCGATGAGCCGTCAGTATGGAGCGCTTGTCTACGGTCATCCGAGTAAGGAGGGCACGATTGACGCCCCGATGGATAGACATCGCCTACAGAGAACTAAAATGGCTGTGGTGTATTCGGGTAAGCCTGCGGTCACTCATTATCGGCTGACTGAAACGACAGCACATTGTGCTTGGGTGGATGTGAAGTTGGAAACCGGCCGAACGCATCAGATTCGTGTCCACATGACACACATTGGACATCCGTTGGTGGGTGACCCCGTTTATCGGCAAGGTCGCCCTGGCCTTGGCCATGCAACACAAGAAGCACGTGCGCTGATCGATGGATTCCCACGGCAAGCATTGCATGCGAAGAAGCTCGGTTTGATTCATCCCACAAGCGGTGATGATGTCGAATTTGAGGTGCCACTGGCGTCCGATTTAGATGAACTCTTGACGTCTTTGAGGCAGGTCGATGTCTGATCCGTGGATTGAAATTGAGTGCGGGCCACAAGTTCTCGCGCTGCAGACGACCTGTGACCCGGAGCCTCTGCCGTATGGTTCTTTTAATTTGGGCCTTCATGTTGGTGACGATGAGCGCTCTGTGGTTCAAAACCGTGCGCATTTAGCCGCTCGTTTTGGGCGCGAAGTGTATTTTCCTGAGCAGGTGCATGGTACCAATGTCGTTCATGTCGATGCCGACTCTCCGGTGATTGCAGCTGATGCGGTGGTGACAGGGCAGCTCCACTGTCCTATTGGCATCCTGACGGCTGACTGTCTTCCCGTGTTATTTACGAGCAAACAGTTAGTCGGTGCTGCCCACGCCGGTTGGCGAGGTCTTGTTTCTGGTGTGCTTGAGCGAACACTTGAAGAATTTATTGATCCTGCCGAGGTGAGCGTGTGGCTCGGTCCTTGTATTGGTCGCGACGCATTTGAAGTTGGTCCTGAGGTTGTGGATGCTTTTGTGTCTAAACATTCAGGCTGGAGCCGCTATTTTCAATCGGTCGACGACTCAGATCGCTCGATTGCAGATCTGCAAAGTATCGCTCGAAATCTCCTTGAAAACCTTGGGGTTGGTACTATCAATGGCCTTGAGGCGTGCACCTACAGCGACTCAGCGCGTTGGTACTCCTACCGTCGTTCGGGCACAACGGGGCGAATGGCAAGTTGCATCATGCGCACTGAATAACCTGTGGATAACTTGCAATTCGTATTGATCGCCCCCACTCAATAAATGACACGTTGTTTTAGATAAGGGATTACCTAATGCGAATGGATCGGTTAACAAATCGCCTCATGCAAGCACTGCAGGACGCGCAAAGTCTCGCCTTGAGTCTTGATCATAATGAGATGTCACCATGGCATCTTTTAAAAGCGTTGCTGACCCAAAGTGGTGGTTCAGCGCGTTCCCTAGTTTTGTCTGCCGGTGGCCAGTTTGATCAACTGCTCGCTGAAGTCGACCGCGCCCTAGATGGGTTGGCGCGGGTTGCGAATCACGATGGTGAAGTCCGCATGAGTCAGGACTTGGCTCGCCAGTTTAATTTGGCTGAAAAGCAATCGATGGCTCAGAAAGACGCCTATCTGTCTTCTGAGACGGTATTGGCTGTGATGTCGAAGGATAAGGCGACAAAGTCTGCGTTCCAGGCGGCGTCAGTGAATGAAGATCGATTGTCCGATGCGATTGAGAAACTCCGTGGAGGCGAGTCAGTGCAAACTGAAAATGATGAAGAAAATCGTGGTGCTCTTGATAAGTATTGCCTTGATCTGACTGCGCGAGCGTCGGACGGCAAGCTCGACCCCGTAATTGGTCGAGATGAAGAGATCCGCCGTGCGGTTCAAGTGTTGCAACGTCGCACAAAGAACAATCCAGTGCTGATCGGTGAGCCAGGCGTTGGTAAGACTGCGATTGTCGAGGGTTTAGCCGCGCGTATCGTCAATGGTGAAGTGCCAGAGGGTTTGAAAGGAAAGCGCGTTCTATCTCTCGATATGGGTTCGTTGATCGCTGGCGCTAAATTCCGTGGTGAATTTGAAGAGCGATTGAAGGCTGTGTTGAAGGAGTTGGCGCAGCAAGAAGGCCAAGTCATTCTATTCATTGATGAAATCCACACCATGGTCGGTGCGGGTAAGTCCGAAGGGGCCATGGACGCAGGGAATATGTTGAAGCCTGCGCTTGCTCGCGGAGAGCTTCATTGTGTGGGTGCAACCACGCTTGATGAGTATCGCCAGTATTTTGAAAAGGACGCAGCTCTCGAGCGTCGCTTCCAGAAAGTGTTGGTAGGTGAGCCAACAGAAACCGACACGATCGCGATTCTCCGCGGGTTGAAGCCAAAGTATGAAGTGCACCACGGTGTTGAGATTTCTGACTCAGCAATTATCGCAGCAGCAAAGCTGTCGAGCCGATATATCACTGATCGACAGTTGCCTGATAAGGCGATCGATTTGATGGATGAGGCGGCGAGCCGCATTCGTTTGGAGATGGATTCAAAGCCTGAAGAGCTCGATCGTTTGGATCGCCGCTTGATTCAATTAAAGATTGAGCGCGAGGCGCTGAAAAAAGAGAAAGACGAAGCTAGTAAAGCGCGACTCATCGAGCTTGAAGAAACGATTTCCGAAGTTGAGAAAGAGGCAGGTGCACTTGAAGAGGTATGGGCTTCTGAAAAGGCTCAAACGCATGGTGTACAAGCGATTAAGGAAGAGCTTGATCGCGCTGAAATTGATCTCGAGCAGGCACGTCGTGCTGGTGACTTGGCTCGGATGAGTGAGATTCAATACGGAGTGATCCCAACGCTCGAGAAGCGGATGGTTGAAGCTCAGGAAGCCAATGAGTCTGATGAAGGCAAGCTCGTGCGCTCTCGAGTCACCGAAGAAGAAATTGCTGAAGTTGTCAGTCGTTGGACTGGGATTCCTGTGGCCAAGATGCTCGAAGGTGAAAAAGACAAACTCCTTCATATGGAAGATGCATTGCACGCACGAGTGGTTGGCCAAGATACTGCAGTGACTGCAGTTGCCAATGCCGTGCGTCGCTCGCGGTCTGGTTTATCGGATCCAAAGCGGCCGAATGGTTCATTTTTATTCCTTGGCCCAACTGGCGTCGGTAAAACAGAACTTTGCAAAAGTCTGGCTGAATTTTTGTTCGATTCGGAAGACGCCATGGTTCGGATTGATATGTCTGAATTCATGGAGAAGCATTCGGTCGCGCGACTGGTTGGAGCGCCTCCAGGCTATGTTGGGTATGAACAGGGCGGATATTTAACTGAAGCGGTTCGCCGCCGTCCGTATGCATTGGTGTTGCTTGATGAAGTTGAAAAGGCGCATCCAGATGTCTTTAACATCCTCTTGCAGGTCCTTGATGATGGTCGATTGACGGATGGACAGGGTCGCACGGTCGATTTCTCGAATACGGTGGTTGTCATGACCTCAAATCTGGGGTCAGATCTGATTCAGAGTATGGTCGGTGAGTCGCACGAAGTGATTCGTGATGCGGTGATGGGTGTTGTCGGAACACATTTCCGTCCTGAGTTTATCAATCGAATCGACGATGCGGTTGTTTTCCATGCCCTGGGTCGGGACCATATCCGCGGGATTTTGGACGTGCAGTTGTCCTATCTGCGAGCTCGTTTGGAAGAGATGGAGTATGGGTTTGAGTTGACCGATGAGGTCGCCGAAAAACTCTGCGAAGCGGGCTATGATCCGGTATACGGCGCGCGTCCGTTGAAGCGTGCGATACAAATTCACCTTGAAAATCCGCTGGCTGAGGCGTTACTCAAAGGTGAGTTCGCACCGGGGGAAACTATCAAAGCGGTGCTTAGTTCATCCGGTGAAATCACCTTTTCCGGCTAAAATACAATGGCCTGTCAGTTGACAGGCCATTTCTGGGTGTCACAATTCTCGGTTTACCTTAACTATTTTCTTAAAGAGGGTCGGAAGTGGAATTGCTTTCTGGCGGTGAAATGCTCATGCGCGCGCTGAAAGAGGAAGGAGTCAAAATGATTTTTGGCTATCCTGGCGGCGCAGTTCTACACATTTATGACGCACTGTATCAGCAGGATGCAGTTGAACACATTTTGGTTCGCCACGAGCAAGCGGCTGTGCATGCAGCTGATGGCTTTGCGCGTTCGACTGGTGAAGTCGGCGTCGCTTTGGTGACATCCGGTCCTGGCGCGACAAACGCGATTACAGGTATCGCAACTGCGTATATGGATTCAATCCCTCTGGTCGTCATCTCAGGAAACGTCCCGAGTCATTTGATCGGATCTGATGCCTTTCAAGAGACAGATATGATTGGGTGCTGTCGTCCAATTGTGAAGCACTCATTCTTAGTCCGCTCGATTGAAGAAATTCCAAGCGTGATGAAAAAGGCGTTTCATATTGCGAAGACGGGTCGTCCTGGACCCGTGGTTGTCGATGTACCGAAAGACATGACGGCTCCGACTGAAAAGGTCAGATTCGTAAAGCGCTTGATCTTCTACTGGAAGCAAAGCGTCCGGTGATTTACGCCGGCGGCGGTGTGGTGTTGGGTGATGCATCAGAAGAGCTCACTGCGCTGACTAAACGGCTTGGCTATCCAATAACGAATACATTGATGGGTCTCGGTGCATTCCCGGGATCTGATGATCAATTCATCGGTATGTTGGGTATGCATGGTTTCTACGAAGCAAACCAAGCCATGCATCAAGCGGACGTGATTTTCGCAGTTGGTGCCCGATTTGATGATCGAGTCACAAACAATCCGAAAAAATTCTGCCCTAATGCACGTATCGTCCATATTGATATCGATCCGGCCTCGATTCAGAAAACAGTGCGTCACATCGAAGTACCGTTAGTCGGTCCAGTGAAGCCTGTGTTGGCAGACATGGTTGAGATGTTGAACCAGATGGATGTTGAACCAGACCAGGACGCGTTAAAGGCGTGGTGGGATACGATTAATGGATGGCGTGAAAAGCATGGTCTATGGACTGGCGATCGATTCATTCGTCGTGAAAAGATCATGCCGCAGGATGTGATTCGAACTCTATATGAAGTCACCAATGGCGAAGCCTATATCTGTTCTGACGTCGGTCAGCATCAGATGTTCGCTGCTCAGTACTACAAGTACGATAAGCCACGGCAATGGATTAATTCAGGCGGTCTTGGAACCATGGGATTTGGCCTGCCAGCAGCGATGGGTGTGCAGCTCGCGCATCCAGATAGTGCTGTAGCTGTGGTCACTGGTGAAGGCTCGATTCAAATGTGTATTGAAGAGCTGTCGACATGCACTCAGTACAACATGCCAGTGAAAATCATCAATTTGAACAACGCTGCACTAGGCATGGTTAAGCAGTGGCAGGACATGCAGTATGGCGGTCGCTATGCAGCGTCAACCTATGCTGACTCATTGCCTGATTTCGTGAAGCTCGCTGAAGCCTACGGTCATGTCGGGATGAAAGTGACAGATCCAGCTGAGTTGAAGTCGAAAATGGAAGAGTGCTTCGCGATGAAGGATCGTGTTGTTTTCATGGATATTTATGTCGATCCAGACGAGCACGTCTATCCGATGCAGATCCAAACCGGCTCGATGAAAGACATGATTTTGAGTAAAACGGAGCGTACCAAGTGAGACACATAATTTCGGTTCTTATGGAAAATGAGCCTGGTGCGTTGTCTCGTGTGGTCGGACTCTTCTCGCAACGTGGTTACAACATTGAGTCATTGACTGTTGCTCCAACTGAAGATTCAACCCTATCACGTCTGACTGTGACAACGATTGGTGACGATGAAGTGATCGAACAGATTACGAAGCAGTTGAACAAGCTGATCGATGTCGTGAAGTTAGTAGACCTCACCGAAGGTGAGCACATCGAGCGTGAGCTGATGTTGATCAAAATTAAGGCAACCGGTGCACAGCGTGCTGAAGTTAAGCGCACATGTGATATCTTCCGCGGTCAAATTGTTGACGTGACTCCAGCGATGTATACAGTGCAGCTCACCGGAGCGAGTGACAAATTAGATGCATTCATTGAAGCGATTGGTGCTTCTGCCATTTTAGAAGTGGTGCGAAGCGGAGTCAGCGGTATTGCGCGCGGTGAACGCGTGTTGTCTGTTTAAACAGACCAAATTAACTAGAGGAAAACATTTCATGCAGATTTATTACGACAAAGACTGTGACCTATCGATTATCCAGTCGAAAAAAGTCTCGGTAATCGGTTACGGCTCACAGGGCCATGCACAGGCGTGTAACCTGAAAGATTCAGGTGTAGACGTGACTGTTGGTCTTCGGACTGGTTCATCTTCAGTCGCGAAAGCAGAAGCGCATGGTTTGAAAGTTCTTCCTGTGGCTGAAGCCGTTGCGCAGGCAGACCTCGTAATGATTCTGACCCCTGATGAATTCCATGGAGATCTGTATAAAGCTGAAATTGAGCCAAACATTAAGCAAGGCGCGACACTTGCGTTCTCACATGGTTTCTCAATCCACTACAACCAAGTTGTTCCTCGTAGTGATTTGGATGTCATCATGATCGCACCAAAAGCACCGGGCCATACTGTACGTAGTGAATATGTCCGCGGTGGCGGTGTTCCTGATCTGATCGCGATTCATCAAGATGCATCAGGCAATGCAAAGAACGTCGCGATGTCTTACGCGTCAGGCGTTGGTGGCGGCCGCACTGGTATCATCGAAACAACATTTAAAGACGAAACTGAAACCGATCTGTTTGGTGAGCAGGCCGTTCTGTGCGGTGGTTGTGTTGAGCTTGTTAAAGCAGGTTTTGAAACACTTGTTGAAGCAGGCTACGCACCAGAAATGGCGTATTTTGAATGTTTGCATGAACTGAAACTCATTGTTGATTTGATGTATGAGGGTGGTATCGCAAACATGAACTACTCGATCTCAAACAACGCTGAGTACGGTGAGTACGTGACAGGTCCTGAGGTGATTAACGAAGAGTCAAAGTATGCGATGCGCGAAGCATTGCGTCGTATCCAAGATGGTGAATACGCGAAAATGTTCATCACAGAAGGTCAGACAAACTATCCTTCAATGACAGCGCGCCGTCGTAACAATGCCGCACATCCAATTGAGCAAGTTGGAGCGCAGTTACGTGCGATGATGCCTTGGATTGCAGCCAACAAATTGGTTGATAAAGACAAGAACTAATTGAATGCGGGCCTCAAGGGCCCGCTTTTCATGATGACCCAGTCCAAAGGTATCTACCTCCTCCCTAATATCCTGACGACAGCAGCTTTGTTGGCGGGATTCTTCTCGATTATTACAGCGACTCGAGCGGTCTATCAGGGCCCTGGGCTTTTTGAAACGGCTGCTATAGCGATTTTAGTGTCGGGTCTTTTCGATGGGCTCGATGGTCGTGTTGCACGTTTAACAAATACCCAAAGCGAGTTTGGTGCGCAATACGATTCCTTGAGCGATGTCGTAGCCTTCGGTGTCGCGCCGGCTGTTTTGGTATTCAGTTGGTCGTTATCAGCGCTTGGAAAACTCGGTTGGGTGGCTGCGTTCATTTATGTTGCAGGAACTGCACTTCGACTTGCACGCTTTAACATTCAGCGTGAAATTGTTGATTCGAACTATTTCGTTGGATTGGCCTGTCCCGCGGCTGCTTATTTCCTGGCATCAGCTGTTTGGACCTTGGTTGATTCGAATATTCAGGGTGAGACCGTTGCATTGACGATGGTCGTACTGACAGCAGTCTGCGGTCTATTGATGGTTTCATCGATTCCTTATCCATCATTTAAGAATTCCGATCTCAAAGCGCGTGTGCCGTTGCTTGCAATTATGGCAGCGGCCCTTATTTTTGCTTTTGTGTCTCTGGATCCGCCGCGAGTCCTCTTTTTGCTCACGGGTCTCTACCTATTGAGCGGTCCGGCACTTTGGTTTAAAGAACGCTTTGGTGGGAAACAACGTGCGCCGAAAGAAGAAAAGTAAACGCGGTATTATCGACGAAGATATTCCGACGGTCTCGGAGAGCGAGGCGAAACGCCAAGTGATTTATGGAGGGGTTGGGTTCGTTGTTAGCTTTGTCCTCGTATTGCTTTTTCGTCCCGGAACCGATCATTTAATCGAAACAATCATCTTGATTGGAATCGTGGCATCAAGCACCTTTGGTGGCATGAAGTTAGCCAGTTGGGTGGAATCAAAACAATACAACCTCAAAGGATAAAAAATGCAAAAAGGGTATTGGATTAGTTGTTATCGTGAAATCTACGACGCAGAGAAGCTTGCTGCTTACGCTGAGCTTGCGAAGCCTGCAATCGAGAGCCAAGGTGGTCGCTTCTTGGTTCGTGGTGCTGCAGTTTACGCAGCAGGATCAGGTGTCATGGAGCGGACAGTAATTGTTGAATGGCCAACGCTGAACGAAGCACAGGCTGCATATGACTCGCCCGCGTATCAAGCCGCGCTTGACGCGTTATCGGATGGTGTCGATCGCGATTTCCGTATCGTTGAAGGTGCTTGAGTAGATAGCGACACTCAATGAGCGTTATAGAAAAAACTGACTTGCAGAATGTCACTTTCATTGGCATTCTCAAGTCATGAACACGCAATTCGCCAATTACAGTCTTCTACTTGGCCTTCGACTGCCCTGATGGGCGGTTCAGTTTTTATCGTATTCGATTTCTATTTGTATTCAATTTATGTATGTATTGCCAAACGGTTGTAGGCCGTTGGAGAGATTAAGATGGCGAAAGATCAATTAATCATTTTTGACACGACATTACGCGATGGCGAACAAAGCCCAGGCGCATCGATGACTCGTGATGAGAAAGTCCGTATCGCAAAAGCGCTTGAGCGCCTCCGTGTCGATGTGATCGAGGCAGGTTTTGCTGTGGCAAGTCCTGGCGATTTTGAGGCTGTCAAAGCAGTCGCATCGGCGATCAAAGAGTCGACAGTGTGTAGTTTATCCCGCGCGCTTGATCGCGATATTGAGATTGCTGCAGAAGCGATTGCACCAGCACCGCGACGTCGTATTCACACGTTTATCGCGACCAGTCCAATCCACATGAAGCATAAGCTGAAGTTGGAGCCCGAGCAGGTCATTGAACAAGCTGTTTACGCAGTCAAGAAGGCGCGTCAGTACACAGATGACGTTGAATTTTCTGCAGAAGATGCTGGTCGTTCAGATATCGATTTCTTGGCTCGAGTATTTGAGGCTGTGATCGATGCAGGTGCGAGCACCTGTAACTTCCCTGATACAGTGGGGTACAACCTTCCGTTCCAGATCGAAGAGACGATTCGGACACTCTTAACCAAGATCCCGAATTCCGATAAAGCGATTTTCTCAGTCCACTGTCACAACGATTTAGGTGTAGCTGTAGCGAACTCACTTGCAGCAGTCCGCGCAGGTTGTCGTCAAATTGAGTGTACGATCAACGGGCTCGGAGAACGTGCAGGTAACACCTCGCTTGAAGAGGTGGTGATGGCCGTGAAAACGCGTGCAGATATTGTCGATGTTGAAACACACATTGATACACAGCATATCGTTCCTGCCTCACGTCTTGTGTCTTCAATCACTGGATTCCCAGTGCAGCCAAATAAGGCCATTGTTGGTGCCAATGCATTCGCACATGAATCAGGTATTCACCAAGACGGTGTTTTAAAGCATCGCGAAACCTACGAAATCATGCGCGCTGAAGATGTGGGCTGGAATACCAACAAAATGGTATTGGGTAAGCACTCTGGTCGGGCTGCATTTAAGTCACGTTTAGACGAGCTGGGCATTGTCTTGGCGGATGACCAAGCATTGAATGAGGCATTTGCTCGGTTCAAAGACCTCGCTGATCGCAAGCATGAAATCTTTGATGAAGATTTACAGGCGTTGATGAATGCTCAACAAATGGAAGCCGAGAGCGCACGCTACGATCTTGCGGATTTGTCTGTCACTTCAAAAATGGGCGTTGCACCAACAGCCCACTTAAAGCTTCGTGTCGATGGTTCCGAAATCGATGCATCCGCTCAAGGTGATGGGCCGGTTGACGCGGTCTACAAAGCGATCGAGTCTGTTGCGAATTCAGGGAGTGATCTTCAGTTGTATTCGGTTAATGCGATTACAACCGGAACAGACTCGCAGGGTGAAGTGACTGTCCGTCTTGAGAAATCAGGTCGAATTGTAAACGGTTTGGGTGCGGATACAGACATCGTTGTCGCATCAGCAAAAGCTTATCTCCATGCGCTGAACTTGATTGAGAAGCCACTTGATAAGCAACATCCTCAAAAGTCTGAGGGTATTTAATGCAAACACTGCCACCGGAGGAATCGCGTAAGATTCTGGATGCAATGGGCATCCCGGTGGTAGTTCTTCGTGATCGACCGATCGATGCTGTCGCTTCTCCATCAGACATTGTTTCTGAGCCTGTATCGAGGAAGACAGCGTCTGATTTGATTAAGGCGCTTGATAAGAGTTCACAAGAGTTGGCTTCGGAAGGCGAAGAAGCGACCTCGCAGGTAGAGAAGAATCTCCCTGAAGATATTCCCTTGGATCCGTCGACTGGATCGCCTGATCAGTCTGTTCTATTGCCTGAAGCAAAGCCGCTACGATTTACTTTGGTGAGCGCGGTCTCTGAGGACGCGTTGCTTGTTTGTGAGCTTCCTGAATGGGCTGGCGGGTTGCTGGAAGGTCGTTTGACAGGCCTTTGCTCTGACCTGCTGCGAGCGATTTCACCATCTGCTCAAGATGCCGATTGGCAGTACTTTCACTGGCCCATTGCTGGAATTAAGGATCATAGTCGGGAAGCGGCCATTGATGCTTTGGATGCTTGGTTGCATCGGCGCTGGGCTGAAACCAGTTCGACAAATCCTGTGATCGCCTTGGCTGTTTCTCAAATTGATCTTTCATCAATTTTTTCTGATGCCTTGGTTCTGCCGGCATTAGATGCGCTTGCAGTCTCGAGTGAGGCGAAACGTTTGGCATGGGGAGTCATTAAAGAGCGCGTGCGTGACTGACACTCTATCGTTTCGTTTGATGGAAGAATCAGATCTCGACGCAGTCTGTGATCTCGAGACACGTGCCTACGAATTCCCCTGGTCTCGGGCAATCATCGGCGGATGCACGACGGTGCCTTATAGAATTTGGCTTGGGTTTCGACCTGGTAAATCAACGCATGTTTCTCAAGCTTTCTTATCAATTACTCTGGATGAAGCACACATTCTGAATGTCTCAGTTGAGCCTAGTCTTCAAGGACAGGGTTTTGGAGGGCAAATGCTGAATCACTTGATTGAGGATGCGCGGGAACAGGGTGCGCGGCAAATGTTTCTTGAGGTTCGTGAATCAAACCGGGCAGCGATGCAGATGTATCTGAATCATGGCTTCAATGAAGTTGGGCGAAGACGGAATTACTACCCGACAGCAGTAGGGCGCGAAGACGCCCTAGTCTATGGTTTACAGTTACGATTTGATCAGATCTGAATATTTTGTTTTGGCCTGATTCAAGGTCATGCTATTTCCAAAGCCTGGCACATTGATTGAGTCAGGGCTCATTTCAATATCCGAACCCTCGACAATATTTTCGCCATAGTGGTACAGAATCTCGATTGTTCCTCGATCGATTTCGTGGCGATAGCGTTCTTGTCGAGATTGAACTTCGTCGGATCCTTGAAGAGGAATCGCTCCATGACGCGACTTCAAGAGTTCCGCTGTGGCTTCGGGAGACAAAATAGCCGCTGTTGCATTGTTACCACCAAAGCCCTTGGCATTGATGAGTGCTGCAGAGATTCGTTGTTCTCGTGATTTCAAAACGAAATCAAGTCCATCCTGGATCACGTCAGGAGCCAATGATTCGGTGGTCTGAATCCCTGGTGCGATTTGTGAAGCAAATGCGCCAAGGCTCACGGCTAACTGATCACCACCTGCGGTTCCTTGTGAGTGTCCGAGCTGGCTTTTCACCGCGCTGACAGACCATGCATTGAGACCAAATGCCATGGCAACTCGAGAGAGCACGTCAGATTCTGTTACTCGATTTTGGGGCGTACTGGTTCCATGCGCTTGAACGAGCGTTTCATTTGCGAGTGCGTCTTGTCCAAGAAGGTCGCGAATACTCGCTGCAGCCTGAGCAAGCGTTAAATAGTTTCCGGCTCCTGGCGCTGAAATACTGCGCTTACCACCATCGGCGTGGCTCGCTACAGTTGGCACGGATCCGTAGATTGTGGCACCGAGCTCAATTGCCAACTGATCATCCATCAAAATAACGTATTGGCTCGATTCACCCATCGTGAATCCGCAGTTAAGGCCAAACGGACGACTTGTTTTACGGTAATCCGGCGTCTCATGGTCGCCAAGTCCGTCAAGCTCACGTAACCCTTGATCTTCTGCGAGTGCCCCCATTGCACGGAAGCCCTCAATCACTTCAGGTGTGATTGGGCAGTCAGCACCACCAACGACAGCGATCTTGTAGCGTCCCTCTTGGATTCCATCAACAGCATTGTGCAAGTTGTATAGGAAGCTTGCGCATGCACCCATGCTAGCGCCAGAACGACCGAGGCTTCCAAGTACGTAAGCGTTACTGAAGTCAGCAGGCATTTGAGGGTAACCAAGGGGTAGCTGCTTGGACGTCGTCCGTTTTCCAAGAAGTGCGCTTTTCAGCATTCCACCAAAACCTGATTCATCCATCTGTCCGATCGATGAGCCTGCAAATACTGCAATTTGGTTCGGAGCAATGTGTTGTTTGATGTGATGCCATTGAAGCCCAGAGCTTAGCCAGCAATCCGATAACGCGAATAAGGCAAGCTGAAGGGTTCTGGGGTGGTTTCTCGATGGATAGAACATGTCTGGTCTAAATCCAGTCGGTGCCATCCCTGCGGCCTGCACAGATAGCCTGCGTGTGCATGGTTTTAAGACGTCACTTGGCTCAATCACATATTCTGTCAGTCGACCTTCTTTGCGTCCGACAGTCCACCCGTGGGGCAGAGGACTTGGTGCTTGTAGCGGGCCGAGCCAGACACTCGTCGGCTCTTTGGTGTGTCCGAGTCGATGCAGGGGAACTTCATTCGGATTAAACCAATCCGGATGAATTCTTCGGATCAGTGTATTCTCAAGTACGTGTTGAGCTTGCGCCTCATTCATCGAAATGTCAGGGCCCATACCGATTAGGGCTCCGATTTGGTCAACAGTACGGGCCTTTTCAGATGGTGAGAGTGCATCCATGATAAGGCGTCTGAACGCCTGGTGGTCTGAGCTCCGGCCCGCGGCGTTGATGCCGCCAAATCCGACGATGAGAGGTAATGCAGTCACTGTGTTATCCGAGGTTGAAAGGACGTAATGTACCAAGATGAGGCCTAGTTGTGCTATGCAGAATCATCGCTTTTCTGACGCTTTGTGGGTTCCAAGCCCACATTTTGATGAAAGACCCACTGATGAAATTTGCTTGATAGTGATTCATGCGATCTCTTTGCCGCCTGAAATCCTGAATCCATTGCCTGTAATGGCGTTTTTCCAAGGAACGCTGAATCATCAAATGGATCCCTATTTTGAAGCGCTTAAAGATGTGCGTGTATCGGCTCATTTGGTCATAGGGCGTAACGGTGATGTGTATCAGGCTGTGGAATTTGATAAGCGGGCATGGCATGCAGGGCAGTCTGAATTCGAGGGTCGTGCTCGGTGCAATGACTTCAGTATCGGGATTGAATTGATTGGACCGGAAGAGGGTCCATTTACAGATGCTCAGTACGAAGCACTCAAAGTCGTTTGTTCCGATTTGTGTGCGGCCTATGCGATCGATCCGAACCATATCGTTGGTCATCGTGATATTGCGCCTGGCCGAAAGATTGATCCAGGCGCGGACTTTGACTACGGTCGAATTCGACCGATCAGCTAAAACGTTGGGGCCAGCGCAAGTGCGAGCGGCATCCAAAAGATCGCACCAATATTGCCAATCAGAACGATGGAAGCGACCCGCGTTGGCTCCTGGTTATACCGCTCTGCGATCATATAATTCAATACGGCAGGTGGTAGAGCAGCAAAGATCAAAAAGACACTCCATTGTAGTGGTTCGAGCTGCAGAAAAGGCTCCAATGCGTAGGCAATCCCCAATCCGAGTACAGGGCACAGAACGGCCGCGAAAATGCCTGTTCCAAGATCATTGGTGCTGACATCTTGCATGCGGATACCCAGAGCAAATAGAACGAGGGGGATAACGATTTGCCCCAGCATATCTAGAGGGATAAGGACAATTTGCGGAATTTGGGTATGTGTAAAACCGACGAATAAACCCGCAAAGGTCGCTAGGATTGTTGGGACAGAGATCCGGTTCAATACCTTGGCACGGTGGTCCAAAATATAAAATCCGAGAGTGAAGTGAATAAATTGCGATACTATGAAAACCACGATTATCGCCGGCATCGCCTCGTCTCCGAAAGCAAGGAGCACGAGAGGGAGAGCGAGATTGCCGGTGTTGGTAAACATCATCGGTGGGATCAGGGTTTTCGGCTGAATACCGGTGAGTTTACAAATCGGCC
>RGHP01000091.1 GCA_010024125.1 Gammaproteobacteria bacterium
AGCCGGCGTGGTAACTGCCATGACAATGCTGTGGCTGAGTCGCTTTTCTCGAGCATGAAGGTTGAGCGGATCAAAAAGAAGATCTACGCCTCAAGTGATGAAGCCCGATTAGATCTTGTGCAACACATCGAAGGCTATTACAACTATCAACGTCGACACAGCAACAATGGTGGTTTGTCGCCAAAACAGTTCGAAGGCAATTATTTTAGGAAGCTAGAAGGTGTCTAGAGGACTGGGTCCGTACCACCTGTTGAATCCAGAGACCACTAAAACCAGCGTAACATTCCAATGATTCCTGCTGTCGCATAAAAGAACTGTAAGAGCAGAATGCCGCGGTGTTGGCCGAGATAGGCCCACAGACCAATTGAAAACGACGACACCAAAAGCAGTGTGAATCCAACAAATTCAAGCCCTGTATTTGATGCAACGAGTAGCGAATACACAATCGCTGTCACTACACCGAACCACTCAAGTGACTGAGCAACCGACAATTTCATCTCACACCCCGTAACAATAGACGCGACAGTAGACGGGATTCAGTCGGTTGCAACAAGTCAATTATGACTGGCGATGACCATTCTGCTTCTTAAAACCAGCACCCTGCGAGCCTTGGTCGCCGTGCATCTGCACACGCTCTTCTTTGGTCATTTTCAATCGCTCATTGCGACGCTCAAGCATCTGTTTTTGTTGCTCTGGAGAAGCGCCTTCGAATCGCTTTTGAAATTCCTCTGACTTCTGAATCATGCGCTCATGTTCAACTGCATCATCAGCAAACGATGCTCCCACCAGTAACGAAGCAACCAATCCTGCGATTAACCCTTTTTTCATCCGAATTCTCCTTCATGTGTTTGAAGAGTTTTGCGCATCACCAAGACTCTTTTTGTGACTAAGTTACACATACCAATTGCTAACTGAGTCACATTGAGGAGCGCGCTAGTCTTGGAGCCACAATAACCATAAGGAATTGCCATGAAGAGATTAATAACAGGACTCATCGCAGCCGCTCTAACTGCTTCGGCTTGGGCTGCTGAACATAAAATTGCATTTCATGTGGATCAAAACGATCCCCAGGTCATGAACATGACGTTAAACAATGTCCAAAACGCAGTGAACTACTACAAAGCGCAAGGCGATACAGCAACGATCGAGGTGGTCGCATATGGGCCGGGCTTAAACATGTTTATCGCTGGCAAAAGCCCTGTCGCGGATCGTATCGAGCGGATGAGCCTTGATATCGATAATCTCGCATTCAAAGCATGCGGAAACACGCACAAAAATATGAGTAAGAAAGCTGGGAAAGACGTCAAGCTATTGGACGCTGCAGAGATCACACCCTCAGGGGTAATTCGTTTGATCGAACTGCAAGAGAAAGGCTATGCCTATATCAGGCCTTAGCGCTGAACCACCTGGAAACTAAACTCACGATGGACATCGACAAGCTGCTCTTGCTTGAGATGTCCCATCGACAAGCCATAGACACCAACGCAATTGGTCCCTGGATGCGGGTCATATAACAAGCGGCTTTGGAGATCCGCGAAGATAAAACTCACTATTAATGCGCCCGGGTCAAAACGCTCGTAAATCTCAACGAATTGTCCTGTACCAGGTTCAAAATCAAACTCGAGTTCACACTTTAAAAAATGTTCGGGCTCGCGAACCACAATTGTGTTCTTGCCGGCTTGAAGCGGTAGATAGCTCGCACCACCTGCCTTAAACAATGCCACCGAATCACCATTGACTAAGAACTCAGCATCCTGGTTTTCCCAGAGCTTGAAGCCACTGGTTCTGAATACGAGGAGTGAATCATGCGGTGCAACTTCAGCTTGCGCTACCGTCTTGACTTGAGCTTGAGAATACCCTGTTTTGACAGGTTCAAATGCGCACCCAGTAGTGGCCAACACAGCGGTCAGCGCGAGGCATTTTGTCAGGTGGTTTCGACGCATTGAAATCCGTTCCAAAACTCAATTCTAAACAGAGAGTTACATGAACTTCTTAAGAGATCAAAGATTTTTTAACAAAAAGCGCCGGATATTCCGGCGCTTTTGTCAATTTCACTGTTGAGCGACAGGGTGAACCATGCGTTCATCAGCAACGATTTTCAGGCCTTCTTGTGGAAGACGGATATTAAACATAAACATCTGCCCACCCATATCAGCCTTCTGTTCAGCAACAGCACCTGCGGATTCAGCCTTGTGCTGCAGTACTCCGATGAATGTACTTTCAGCAAGTGTCGAAAGCTCATTGATCCGCTGCTGCCCCATGCCTGCAATTTCATCACGGGTATAAAACGAACCATCCGACTTTTTAGAGACCAATGCGGTCACATTCCAAGTGCCTGAGAATTCCGATGAATTGGCCTTCTTGAATGTCCCGCCATAGGCGGACACACCTTTCTCTGCACGCGGGTTTTTCTTTCCGCCAGCCATTGCAAGGAAATACCCCGTCTCTGGTTGTGCTGGTTTCATTGTCTTCGGATCGAGTGTGATCAAGAATTTACGCTCACCAAACTCATTGCCAGAGTCTTCATCAACAATCAGTAGATCCGCGTCTGCCGTCTTCACCCACAACAATCCATCGGGTTGCGTCGTTTTTGCGGTGCCATCCTTCCATGTGGCATGTGTACCTTCACCACCATGCTTAACGCCTTTGTCAGCGACCTTCAATGTCAAAGATCCATCGATTGCAGGCAATGTCCGCACAACATCAACCGCAACTGACTCAGGTAAATCGCCGTTAGCAGCGCGGATTTCATTTACAAAGTTGGTCAATGTCACACCCAACATGCCGCCTTTATTCGTCATATTCTGAATGTAGCGTTGGTTATTCACGTCAGGATCGACCGCAGGATGTTCAGTCTTAGAATCACCAACAAAGAACGTATAACCGGTTGGTTGCTCCTCAGCCAACTGCCACTTAAACACGTCTGTGTCTTTCACAGCGACTGTCTGATCCCACCCTTTCCACTGATATGACGTTGGGAAGAAACGCGCCTCAAACGTATCCGGTGCATTGGCATCAGTCATGTACTGATCGAGCATCTTTTTGCTGGTGTCGATCGAATCGATCCCGAGTGCCGCATAGTCAGCGTTTGAGAGCGCCAGACCATAGATGCGACCATAGAGCAGACCATTACGTGCCAAAAACTTGTCACGTGCACTGGCTGAGCCATTTGGATCCACTGGGCGGTTATTCATATCGACGCCCTTCTTACCGACGTAAATCCGAAGTGGTGCTGGTTCAACATCGTGGTTATAACCCGCCATCACGAGGACAACGTAGTCTGGATGCTTTGGATTGATCGGTAGAATTTTCTCAAATCCTGACTGACCCAAGGCAGGCACGGTATATGCCGTTTGATTGGCAATATCCACAGCAACTGATGCAAGCCCCAAGGTGTCATTGGCATCAACCCCAGTGCCTTCAAACATTTCGCTGATTTCCCACTCCTCAGCAGTTAGCCACACATCATTCGCAAAACCGACGCCTGGACCATACTTATTGGCAGGCTCATACCAAGCACCGCAGAACGACTGAAAGAAGAAATCACCTTCAGTCACTTGATGGTCTGCATTGAATTCAACGAGCTTTCCGTTAGCAAGCGTCTGGTTGCCCCAACGACCACCTTGTGAGCGTGGCAAGACTTCCTCGCCAAACTGGTTATAAATCCGATTGAAAAGATGCCCTGAGCCCTTCACCATGCCCGATGCCGCATCATTGTTGGTCAAGAAGCTCGCAAAGCGTGCGCGGTCATAGTCGATCGTATGGATATGCGATCCAGTAAACTTTACTCCACTGCTCATTTCCCAGCCGTATGTTTGTCCACCGCCGCGCTTTTTACTCATCGGTCCATAGGATTCAGACTGATAGGCAACACGAATCGTGTCTTCATCAAGCAACCAGGCTGCATGTCCGTCTGGGTAACCTGTGAGTGCTTTTTTGGTCTTCGCATCCACTTCACCCACTGTCGCGATCGCCTTCATGCGCCCTAGAAATGGAAATGCTGTATCGCCACTTTGACCATCACGTAAAAACGCGTCGTTGGCACCGGCTGTGCTCGCTTCTGGAATCAATGCTGTCACCTGACCAATTGTTTTCGTCTCAGCAGCCACAGCAGTTATCGATGCAGCCAAAACTGCGATCGGTAATAAACGCTTATCAAAGGTCATAAGACCCTCCCGTTGTCATCACATTCGAATCAATCAAAATCCAACAACTCATCCGTTGGAGCGTCTAATCTCTTCAGAATGGATGACAATTTGGTCACAATCTTGCGACAATTTCGTGACGATTGAATCCATCGTCGATCAGTCCCACGACAGAGGTTTCTGATGAATCACTACTCATTGCAAATCAAAGGGATGACCTGTGGGGGCTGCGCTGCCTCAGTGCAAAGAAAGCTCGAGGCACGTCCAGAGATTGATGTCTGCGAAGTTAACTTCGCCACAGAATCCGCGCGCATTGGCAGTCAGACGACGCTACATCCAAAACAACTCATCGATTGGGTCCGTACGTTTGGTTTCAGCGTACAAACCGCGCATCACTTGTTTAGAGCATCCGAAAATCAATTTGATCACCAAGCACTGCAAAGGCTGCTCGAAAACGACCCTCAGGTAATCGGATTTCAGCTGAATCCGGAACTCAAAAGCATTGACTTCACCACACTGCCTGATGCCAATACGCGTGAGCTCAAAGAGGCGATCGAAACATTGGGTCTGAGTGAAGTCACGACACACGATCAGGACGCCCCTATTGAGGACATACATCATCAACGTGATGTATGGATATCCGCACTTCTCGCATCACCGCTTGTGATCCAAATGATTGGCATGTGGCTTGGATCGAGTTGGCATCTACCCATCGTGCTTGAGTGGATACTCGCGACCCCGATTCAATTCTGGTTTGGATTTCGTTTTTACCAAGGTGCATTGGCCGCACTCAAGCGTGGTGAAGCCAACATGGATACCCTTGTTGCACTCGGAACAAGCGTTGCCTATGTCTACAGTCTTTATCAATGGGCAACACTTGGATCTAGTGCAGTGGGTCACTTGTATTTTGAGGCATCGGCCGTCGTGATTACGCTTGTTTTGGTGGGTAAAACCATCGAAAACAAAGCAAAACAAAGCGCACTTGAATCTGTTGCCGCACTCTTTGCATTAAAGCCAAAGGTTGTCACCTGTTTACGACAAGGCAAGGAAGTCGAACTCAATCTCAACGAGATCTCCTCTGGTGATGTGTTGGTCGTCCGAGCAGGACAACGCATCGGTGCAGACGGGATTGTGATCAAAGGTGAAGCTGACATTGATGCGTCAGCAATGACAGGCGAATCACTCCCGGAATACAAAACCGTCGGAGACTCAGTGATCTCGGGCACGTTGGTTGTGAATGGCACCATTCGGGTGAGCGCCGAACGCGTAGGCGATGCATCGACCGTGTCCCAAGTCGCTGAGCTCGTCAAAAACGCACAAATGGGTAAAGCACCCATTCAAAAACTCGTTGACCGTATCAGCCGTATTTTTGTGCCTTTAGTACTGATGCTTGCGACCCTGACCTTTGTCGGCTGGCTCACGCTCGGACAACCAATGGAATTTGCGATCGCTGCAGCGATCAGTGTGCTGGTGATTGCCTGTCCGTGTGCACTTGGGCTCGCTACGCCGACGGCCTTAGTCGCCGGCACCGGGTTGATCGCAAAAAAAGGGATATTAATCAAAGATATACAAACGCTTGAAGCACTTCCTGATGTCGAAGTGATCGCTTTTGACAAAACAGGCACCCTGACCAAAGGTGAACCCACGGTCACACGCACTCAAGCAACCGATCATGATCATACGGCGTTCATTCAACGCTTAGTTCAGGTTGCCCGGGAATCAACACACCCCCTTGCAGAAGCTATCGTTCGTGATCTCGATGCGCCATCGATTGCAGTCGCCACAATTGACGATGCGGTGACACTACCAGGCCAAGGGATTTCTGTTGTGATCGAGGGCGCCACCTACAAACTCGGCCAGTTATCGTTCGTTAGCGATCAAGCACAGGATCTTCAGCCACACAATCAATCAACCGTGAGCTATTTAAGCAAAGATGGACAGTTACTCGGTCATATCGAATTTTCTGACACAACGCGCGATGAGGCGAGCTCTGTCATCAACGCGCTCAAGGCGGACCACAAAACAACGGTCATGCTCACGGGGGACCATGCGCAGGTTGCCGATGCGCTCGGTCGCGATTTGAGCATTGATCACGTGCATTCCAAACTGACTCCAACCGAGAAAATTGAAATCATTCGGTCGTATCAGGCAGGAGAACAACGCATCGCCATGGTTGGTGATGGCATGAATGATGGCCCTGCACTCGCTCAA
>RGHP01000092.1 GCA_010024125.1 Gammaproteobacteria bacterium
CGAATGCTGCAATCCAAGTACCGAGGCTTAATGCTTCTTTGAGAAAGCCTCGACGCAAACTCATTAAGGTGGAGATCGCAAGTACGGCAATGATAGCCCAGTCAAAAGGCGCGAGACCCAGGCCAGTCTCAAGCTGTTCGGTCATGATTGACCGTGCTCACGGACATCATATTGTTTGATTTGTGCCTTCAACGAAAGCTTGGTCTGAATGGTACCTGACGCTGATTCAGCTGTTTCTCGGTCAAGTAAGGGGCCAACATACACTCGCGTTAACGACTCTTCAGTGCGCAAATACACCCGTCCAACATCGAGCGCTTCAAGTTTTGATTGAAGCGCTTGCGCATTTTCTCGGTTCTTGAATGCGCCGACTTGTAGGATAAAGCTGGCTTGAGATTCATCACCAATAGGAGCTCCCATCAACGCGTCGAGTTTATCGCGACTCGCGTTCAATGCATCCTGATCAATCACCGGGGGAACGACTGGTTCTGATGCGATTGCAGGTGGGTCAGGTAACCGCGCAAGTTGCGGCCCTTGCTCTCGAATTGATTCAAATCGTGGAGTCAAAAGCCATGGTAAGACAAGCGCCGCCAAAGCAACCAAAGTGGCCGCACCGATCCATTGATGTTTACGCCGATGAGAGGCTGGATTTGTTTGCGCTTGTTCAGTTGAAGAGGTCATGCCTAAGTGCGTCTGCCACTAATACAAAGGATCCAATGACCAATATCTGATCATCCAAATTCAGTTCAGAAGGAAGCTCCCTCATCGCGTCGCCAAGTGTAGCAAAACTCCGCCAACACGTCTGTCCAAAAAGTGACGACCAGGATGCCCGAAGTGCGTCGACGGATCGTCCACGCGGACCGTCAATCCCGACCAACACAATACGCTCGGTGTAGGCTTTTAATATCGGAAGCATCGAATCCACATCCTTGTCTGCTAGAGCACCAAATATGACAACGCGCTCTGATGCCGGAATGATCTTTTGAAGCGAGTGCGTTACGTATTCGCATGCCAAAGCGTTATGCCCGACATCGAGGATGTAGCGTCGACCATTGATCGGCTGTTGAGACATCCGCCCCATGACTGAGGCGTGGGCTAATTTGTTTTCGACGGATTGTGATGTGACATGTCCAAGTGCATCCATCGCAAGACACGCGAGTGCAATTGAGGCTTTCGGTAAATGCGCTGCTGAGATGTCGAGTGTTAGCCCGGACACAGGCAAGGAAATGCTCTGACCATCAAAATTCGCACCAAGCCAGGATAATTGAGCATCATAGCGTCTCGCGAACGTTGAAGGCTGCAGAAAATGTTTGGATTCCTCCACGCATCACACCCGCTTTTTCTGATGCAATCGCCTCGAGCGAGTTACCCAAATACGCCTGATGATCAAGACCAATTGATGTAATCACTGAGACATCAGGATCAATGATATTGACCGCATCAAGTCGACCACCGAGGCCAATTTCCAAAATCCATAGATCCAGTTTCGCCTCATCAAACAGCACGAAACACGCTAATGTCAAAAATTCAAAATAGGTTAAAAAAACACCAGATTGCGCCGCCTCGACTGTTTCGAAAGCACGAACCAATTGATCATCAGACAACATTTGGCCATTGATCCGAATACGCTCATGAATCCGATGAATGTGCGGAGAGGTGTATTGCCCATAAGAAAGACCTGCGTGATCCGCAATGACGCCTGCAATCTCGACCGTTGAGCCTTTACCATTGGTGCCAGCGACAGTCATCACCTGTGATGGACCAGAACGCTTGAGGCGCGACCATACCGATCCAACACGCTCAAGGCCTAATTCAATATGTGAGGGAGGTGAGAGTGTCTCGAGATGACACTCCCAATCAGATAGCGTTCTCAATGGCTCAAACGAGATAGAACGCGCGCAATCGTGTCACGCATCTCAGGTCGTGGAACAATCATATCCACCGTGCCATGATCAAGGAGAAATTCCGCTCGCTGGAAACCTTCTGGAAGCGTTTCACGGACTGTCTGCTCGATCACCCGAGGGCCAGCAAAACCAACCAGTGCTTTTGGCTCCGCGATATTCAAATCACCAAGCATCGCAAAGGATGCAGACACCCCACCAAACACCGGATCGGTTAACACTGAAATATATGGAATACCCTGCTCACGCATTTTTTCAAGTACTGCTGAAGTTCTTGCCATCTGCATTAGCGACAACAATGCCTCCTGCATGCGTGCACCACCAGACGCGGAGAAGCACACCAGCGGAGAGGCAAAGTTCGGCAGCACGAACAAATTTTTCCCCGACAACTGTACCCATCGAACCACCCATAAACGCAAATTCAAAGGCCACAGCGACGAGAGGTTTTGATTGGAGAGTACCTTCCATGGCGATTAACGCATCGTTTTCGCCCGTGGCTTTTTGCGCCTGAGCAAGACGGTCTTTGTATTTTTTCTGATCTCTGAACTTCAGGCGATCATCAGCGACCAAGTCTTTGAAAAGTTCAACTTGCGACCCTTCATCAAGAAAGCCTTCAAGACGTGCTCGTGCACCAAGCCGACCGTGATGCCCACACTTCGGACACACACTCTGATTTCGTTCGAGCTCTGGCTGATATAACACCGCTTCACAGGCACTACACTTTGACCACAGTCCGTCAGGAACACTGGCTTTTCGCTCAACTGCCTTGGAGCGAACGACAGTTGGTACAATTTTGTCGAGCCAATTACTCATGCATTCTCCCTGCGACTACGCCTTAGCATCCATTGCTTCACGCATCGGCTTCAGAATTGATTGTAACGCGTCTGGAATCTTGGCTGGGTCGTTTATTAACGCCTCGACCTGACTTACAAGAACAGTGCCGACAATACTGCCGTCGGCTGTCGAGGAAATCGCAGCAGCATCTTCAGCTGTCCGAATCCCAAAGCCCACACAAATTGGCACAGAAACATGCTGGCGCATGTGTTCGATTCGGCTCGCAACCTCGGTCGTATCGAGCTTTGATGAGCCTGTAATCCCTTTCAATGAGACATAATAGAGATAGCCAGACGTGGCCTGACCGATCGTTTTCAATCGTTCATCTGTCGTTGTTGGAGCGGCCAAATAAATCAAATCCAGACCACGCTTTTTCGCAGCCTCGACTAAGGAGCCTTCTTCTTCCGGTGGCATGTCGACGATCAAAAGGCCATCGACACCCGAATCCTGACAGGCATCACAAAATGCGACTTCGCCCATTGCGATCAAAGGATTGAGATACCCCATCAATACGATTGGAGTCTCTTGGTCTGTCTGACGAAACTCAGACACAGCGTCCAAAACACCGCGGAGGGTCATGCCACCTGCGATCGCTCGCTCTGCCCCGCGTTGATTCACAGGTCCATCAGCAAACGGATCAGAGAATGGCATGCCAAGCTCAATAATATCGGCTCCAGCCGTCACCATCGCATGCATCGCCGGCACAGTGACGTCAGGCGTTGGGTCGCCGGCAACGATGTATGGAATCAACGCTTTGCGATTAGACGCTTTTAATGCATCCATCCGCTGTTGAATACGATTGCTACTCATGTCAGCGAAATTCCTTCCATTTTAGCGACGGTAAAAATGTCTTTATCGCCGCGTCCGGACATATTACAGACCACGGTCTGATCGGGACGCATTGTGGCTGCGAGCTTCTTGGTATACGCCAACGCGTGAGATGTCTCGAGAGCAGGGATAATTCCCTCGACTTGAGACACTTCATGAAATGCGGCCAATGCCTCATCGTCAGTTGCGCCAACGTAGTTAGCACGACCAATGTCTTTAAGGTAGGCATGCTCTGGCCCGACACCGGGATAATCAAGACCTGCAGAGACTGAATGCGTATGCGCAATTTGCCCATCGCTATTATCCATCAGATACGTCTTTGCACCGTGCAATACGCCAGGACGACCAGAACACAACGGGGCAGCATGCTCGTTAGTCGAGAGTCCTCGACCAGCAGCCTCAACACCATAAATCGCAACTTCAGTGTCTTTGAGGAACGGATAGAACAGCCCAATCGCGTTCGATCCACCACCAACACAAGCGACCAAGGCATCTGGATACTGCCCAAACAGCTCTTTGGATTGCCACTTCACTTCACGACCAACGACCGCGTTAAAGTCACGAACTAACTGTGGATAGGGTGCTGGACCTGCGACTGTACCAATGATGTAAAACGTATCATCGACGTTTGTCACCCAATCACGCATCGCTTCATTCAGCGCATCTTTTAAAGTCCGTGAACCGGATTCCACAGGAACCACTTTTGCGCCCAACAGTTTCATTCGATAGACGTTCGGTGACTGGCGCTCGACATCATCAGCACCCATATAGACAACGCACTCGAGACCCAGGCGCGCGGCCACGGTTGCTGATGCCACACCATGCTGGCCCGCTCCGGTCTCAGCGATCACTCGTGGTTTCCCTGAATACTTTGCCAACAATGCCTGGCCAATAGTGTTGTTCACCTTGTGTGCGCCCGTGTGGTTCAGATCTTCCCGCTTGAAGTAAATCTGTGCACCACCAATCGCTTTAGACCAGCGTTCTGCGTGGTACAACGGCGAAGGACGACCGACGAAAGAGGCAAGGTCCGCATCGAACTCACGTTGAAAATCAGGATCATTTTTGAGTTTCTGATAGTTCTGATCAAGCTCACTAAGAGCTGCCATCAATGTTTCAGAAACATAGCGCCCACCGTAATCACCGAAATGCCCACCAGCATCCGGCTCATAATCCAGTGTCCGTAATTCTTGTTCTGTCAGTGCCATAGTGTTCTCAGATTAGTTGCGACACGCATTCATAAAGCGAGCCATTTTATCAGGATCCTTGCGTCCTGGCTTGGTTTCGATGCCACCACTGACATCCAAAGCCCAGGGGGCGACTTGATCAATCGCGTCCTTCGCATTATCAGGCGTTAATCCGCCTGCGAGTATGATGGGCGCATGTGATTGAGGAATCAGCTCCCAGTCGAAACGTTCTCCAGTTCCGCCTGGCTGTCCTTTCACATACGCATCCAATAAAAATCCAGATGCATTCGGATAACGGTCCATCTCAGTCCGAAGATCCATTCCCTTCCGCACACGAAATGCTTTGATGTAGGGTAATCCAATAGCATCGCAGAATTCTGGACTCTCTTCACCGTGATATTGGATCAAATTCAGTCGTGCAAGTTCAAATATGCGTTGAACGGTTTCAGCCTCTTCATTCACAAAGAGACCAACTCGCGTGACAAACGCTGGTACAGAACGCGTTAGCGTCTGTGCATGCTCAGGCGACACGTATCGTGAGCTTGGTCCATAAAAAACAAACCCTAGTGCGTCCGCACCCAATGCAACCGCTTGGGCCACATCATCCTGATGCGTAAAACCACAAAACTTTACCCGTGTCATGCCCCACACTCTAACGGATCTGTGCGCAAAATGTCTCTGGCTATCTGTGGAATTCTTACCGTCTCGGGAAGCCCAAAAGTTGCATCATATGTTGGACCTAAAAAATATAATCCGTGAGGCGGTGCGGTGACACCCCCCTCGGTTCGATCTTTTGAATCGAGTACCTGTTTAGCCCAGACCACTGGTTCTTCTCGAGCACCAATCGCTGATAGGACGCCAACAATATTCCGTACCATATTTTGTAAAAATCCATTTGCTTCAACATGCACTGCAATCAATCCATCGTGTGCATGCACACTCAAACGATTGAGGGTTCTCACGGATGTTTTCGCCTGACATTGCGCCGACCGGTAGGCATTGAAGTCATGCGTTCCGATCAAATATTTGCCAGCATCAGCCATTAATTGTGGGTCAAGATCCTTATGCGTAAAAGTCACTGAATGACGGAGCAATGCACTTCGAAAAGATGAGCGGCGAATCAGGTACACATACTGTCTTGAAAGTGCACCAAAACGCGCATGGAATTCAGAATCAACCTCTTGAGCCCATGATAACGAGATGTCGTTCGGCAATTGTGTATTCACCCCCATCACCCAGTTATAGGGATCGCGATGGGCAATCGTGTCGAAATGACAGATTTGTGAACTTGCGTGAACTCCTGAATCGGTTCGCCCTGAACAGGTTACAGCGACCGGTTCATCTGCAATTTTTGATAGCGCTTTTTCGACTTCTGTCTGCACGACCTGAGTGTCGTGCTTTTGAGCCTGCCAACCGCGATACCCCGAACCATCATATTCAACGGAGATCGCGATTCGACGAGGGTGTGGCTCAGCTTCTATGGACATCAAGAAGCGCGCGAGCCTTTTCAGCGCTCGCCTGATCAGGAGAAACCGAAACTCGCTCTAAGAGCTCGAT
>RGHP01000093.1 GCA_010024125.1 Gammaproteobacteria bacterium
CACAAATAAAATTAATATGAGGAGGCCTCATGAGCATCGAAGTCAACGCTTTAATCCCCGAATTTCCGCCACTGAAGGCAACGTCTGAGACCGAAGTTTCGTCTGATACGTTGAAGGGCCAGCTATCTGTTCTCTACTTCTACCCAAAAGACAGCACACCAGGTTGCACTACTGAAAGCCAAGATTTTTCGAGATTGCACGCAGAGTTTGCAGCGTTAGGCTGTCAAATCTTCGGTGTTTCTCGTGATTCGATCAAAAGCCATGAAAATTTCAAAGCGAAACAAAGCATGCCGTTTGAATTAATCTCAGACCCAGATGAAGTGCTCTGCAACGCGTTCGACGTCATGAAGATGAAAAACATGTATGGCAAACAAGTCCGTGGTGTCGAGCGTTCAACATTCCTAATCGATCAGGATGGCAAATTGGTTGCGGAGTGGCGAAAAGTGAAAGTGCCCGGCCACGCAGAAGAAGTTCTCGAGACACTCAAGAGCCTGTCTTAATTATCTATTTCAATAATAAATTCGTGTGGTTCGCCATCACTGACTGATTTCAGTCGATGGCCTGCACGATGGCAAAATGCCGGAATGTCTCGCAGCGAAATCGGATCTGAGGTGACTAGCCTGATCAAGCGATCCGATGAGCTCTCATTGATCGCGACCTTGAGCTTCAGCAACGGGAGCGGGCATTTCAAGTCTGTACAGTCGAGTGTTCGCATAATCCTTCCTATATACTGACTAGTATAGTCAAAACGGATCCATCGATGCGAAAGCTTATCCTTCTATTCGTATTTCTCTGCACGATCTTAAGTGATCGTTCGCTTGCTTTGTCGGCAGATGACTTGGCAACGCGCGATGGCGAGATTGCATTCGGTCAGGCTTGGCTTAAGTCCATGCGAAGTCGGCTGGGCGAGCGCACTGACCCATTTTGCATCGATCTTTTAGAAACTTGGCTGACTCGCCTTAAAAATCAATTTGACCTTGGCGCCATGCCAATGACCGCACTTTGCCTCAACAGCCAAGAATTCAACGCCTTCGCGGCGCCCGGAGGCATCGTTGGGGTGAACCGAGGGGTCTATCTCGATTTAACCACCGAATCCGAGGTTATGGCGGTTCTCGCTCACGAACTTGCTCACCTCGCCCAACGACATCATTATCGCGGTCTTCGTAATTCAGAGCGCTTATCAACAGGAACTTTGGCGACACTAGCAGGCGTTGTGGCCGCTATTGCGACACGCCAAGGGCAGGCCGCTCAATCTTTAATCATGGGTGGCCAAGCGGCTAATACAGCCTCAGCACTTGCATATTCACGAGACTATGAACGGGAAGCAGATCGCATTGGTGTCACAGCGTTGCAAGGAGCAGGCTATCCGCCGCAAGCGATGTCCGAGGTGCTACAAGTGCTGAGTGAAAAGCAGTCTCAGTCGACGCGAGATCTTGCTTTTTTAAGTACTCACCCGTTAGGTATTGAAAGACAATCGGACCTCGATGCACGCATTGCGCAGATGCCGAAGGCGGAGAATGGCACACCAGTATTAGGTACTGTCGATTTTTCGCTATTCCGATGTATCCAAACGGAAGGACTTCAGATCAGTTATAACGAGAATCTGGAAGCGAATTGCGAGCCGGTTCATGAAATCCTCAAGCTCTACCGCAGTGAACACTATGAGAAAGCGGTCGCAGCGTTTGATGCATTACCAAAGGCGACTCGAAATACCTTTAGCGGACTCGATCTTGAGATCGCACTCACAATAAAAACCGGTGATTTCGATCGCGCTCAGCGCGCCATTGAAACCATCGCCCTGTTCTACCCCTCGTGGCTACAACCGAGTATCGCGCGTGTCGATCTCGCGATAGCTCAAGGCATCCCTGAGTTACCACGAGAACTGAGAGAGCGGATGGTGCAACGCCCTGAGCGCCTTGATTTATGGCGCGCGCTCGCGCGGTTCGCGCAGGCGTTCAAACAAGATCACTTGCTATTCGAGGCACGGGGCTGGGATGCGTTACTCACTGGAAAACTTGAGGCCGCGAAAACACAGCTATCACGAGCTCGTGACGCATGGCCAAAAACGCTCGATCAGAGACCACTGGAACTTCTTGGCGATGCGATCAAGCAGACAGAGACGCTTTAAACTCTAGCATCCGAGTCAATGGCTTCATCGCTCGTTCGCCAAGCATTGGATCAACCAAAACTTCACAGCCAGAATCCCATGAGTCAAGTACGTAGTTGATTCCAGACAAACGATTCATCGCCATCCACGGACAATGCGCACAGCTTTGGCAGGTACCACCTGCGCCCCGTGTTGGCGCCTCAAGCAATAGCTTGTCAGGGACTTGCTGCTGCATTTTGTAGAAAATCCCCTTGTCGGTTGCAACGATAAACGTTGGGTTAGGCAACCACTTGGCGGCATCGATCAGCTGCGAGGTCGAGCCGACAGCGTCGGCGCGCTCAATCATTTCGTCCGGTGATTCAGGGTGGACCAAAAGCCCAGCCTCTGGATGTATCGCCTTGAGTGCGTCAAGATCGTGCAACCGAAACTCTTCATGAACCACGCACGCAGAATCCCATAACAGCATGTCTGCGCCTGTTTGCTTTTGCACGTAACGACCGAGATAACGGTCGGGAGCCCAGATGATCGACTCCCCTTTTGCAGCTAATGCCTCAACAACCTCAACCGCTATGGATGAGGTTACAACCCAATCTGCTCTGGCCTTCACCGCAGCGGATGTATTCGCATACACCACAACAGTACGATCTGGGTGTGCGTCACAAAACGCACTGAACGCCTCCTCAGGACATCCAAGATCTAAGCTGCAGGTTGCCTCGAGTGTTGGCATGAAAACTTGTTTTTCCGGACTCAAAATCTTTGCTGTTTCGCCCATGAATGAAACACCAGCAACAATTAACTTTGAAGCAGGGTCAGTCGCACCAAAGCGTGCCATTTCAAGGGAATCAGAAACAATACCGCCGGTGTCCTCTGCCAAGCGCTGAATTTCTGGATCGACATAGTAATGTGCGACCAAACGCGCCCCTGATGATAACAACTTATCTTTCACTTCATCGTACAAATCAGACTCGCGAATTGATGCGCGATCAGCATCCGCTAGGGCGCTCTCAAGATACGCCCTTACATCAGCACGCGTAGCAATATAGTCATCCATGTGTACGGTCATGTTTTCTTCCGGCGGGACAGTCGTGGTGTGAAATCATCCGGCTTATCTTTAAGCCAGTCAACGAACTGCTGTATCTCTGGGTGAGCGAGCAATAATTCAACCGAATAGTAGCCAACTGCCAACTCGCGCTCTTTACATGTTCGGTGAACATGTCGATGACATGCCTTACAGAGATGAGCGATTAAGCTGTTGAGTTCAGCTTTTGAATACCTCGCGCGAACTGTGCCAAATCGGTGTGTCCGCTTCGGAATCAAGTGGTGTCGCGTTAACGGAGCACGTCGCCCACATAACTCACATTGCATTAAAAAGCCGTCCAAAAAAGAATATTATTCTATTAAATAAATTTTTAATCGAATAATATTTGGAATATTACTCATAAAAGAGAATAAATAACCGATGAAAAACCTATCTCCTAAAGACAAAGAAATCATCAATATCCTTCAGAATGATGCTGATATCACCAATGCGGAGCTCGCAAAACGAATCGGCTTATCACCTTCCGCAGTGCTCGGCCGGGTCAAGAATCTCAAAGCTGACGGCACCATTCGCAGAATCCACGCAAAACTCAATGCCAGCGAACTCGGCTATTCATTACACGTATTTGTGTATATCAAACTCTTAAACCAAGGCAAAGAGACGCTTTCCTATCTCGAAGGTGCCGTCAAAATGAACTCTCGTGTTCAAGATTGTTTCCGGATGACTGGTGATTATGACTACGTTCTCCGTCTCCTTCTGAAAGACACGTCCGAACTGGAATACTTTCTCACCCATGAGCTGAGCCGCATCCCGCTGATTGCTTCTATACGCACTGAAGTTGCGATGAAGTGCATCAAACAAGATTCAAGTATTGCTATCTAATCTATATCCTTAGCACACCGAAAGCCGATGTAGACGACCGCAGTCCCTCGTGGCTTGGTTGCACGATCATTGCGATGCATCCGAAATGCTTCGTACCACCAACTACCGCCCGCTGTAACTTTCTGATCCCCCTCTCCGCTATTGACCCATTCCCATACGTTTGCACCCATGTCATACAAGCCATTCACACCCTGCTTCGTCGATCCAACTGGCGCCGGACCGATACCGCGATCGAGTACCTTGCTATAACTGACTGGGGGGCGGTATCCACACTCAGATAAACAGTTGGCGCCTTCAGGTGTATCGCCCGTCGGATAAGGGTATTGCTTTCCATTCACAAACTGAGGGTCCGCATCCTGTCGACGCTCAATGTATGCAGCCTCGCGCCACTCGTCTTCCGTGGGTAGTCTGGCCCCACGCCAACGGCAATACGATTCAGCCTCGTCATATGTCAAATGTACAGCCGGCAACTGATCGCTCGATTGCACACCAAATGGGGTCTTCCAGGTCCAGCCAGACTTTTGCTCCCAACCCCAACCATAGACTTCGCCACCGCCGGCTTGCTCTGCTTGACTAACGAAACCTGTCTCCTTGGCGAAACGTTGAAATTCAGCGATTGAGACCTCTGTTCGATCAATTAAAAACCCATTGACTGTCTGCATGTCAGGAGACGCCTGAGCCAAGCTCGCCAGGAGACCAACTGAAAGCACCATATACCGCATAAAAAAGTCCATCATCTGCAAGTTATATAGAGTTTTGATATGGTTAGCCGGAGTAACTACAAGGTCACGTATGCGCGCATCAGCACTCCAAATTCCAAGCATTCGCATTGAACGAGGAATTACCGACTCAATCCAATCCATAATCAGCGAGGTAGGGTTTCGCCAAGTTGTTATCGTGAGAGGAACACCTCGCGACAAGGTGCTTACCATCTGTCGGGCAATTGAAGAATGTACAGAAATTACATCGATCATCGAAGTGCATCATGAACCCTCACTGCCGGTCCTTGAGACACATCTTAACGCGCTCAAAACACAGAACATTGATGGAATGATTGCGATCGGCGGTGGTTCAGTCCTCGACATGGCGAAAGCATTGTCCGGACTTATCCCTGCACAGAAATCAATTACAACCTATTTGGAAGTGGTTGGACTTGGCCAACCACTGGATAACAATCCAATTCCGTGGATTGCTGTGCCAACAACCGCTGGCACTGGCTCTGAGGTCACTAAAAATGCGGTAATTGATATTCCAGACGCTCAACGTAAAGTCAGTCTTCGCGATCCTCGACTCCTACCGCATGTTGCGTTGATTGACCCATCGCTCACAGATGAAACGCCCAAACATGTCACGCTTGCCTGCGGTCTCGATGCGATTACACAATGTATCGAACCGTATCTGTCGAAGAAACGCACACCGCTGACCGATGCGTTAGTGGAGCATGTGATTCCGAAAGGCCTTAAAGCGCTGACAAATTTAATGACAACTGAAACACAGAGTGACCGAGATACGATGGCCTTGGTGAGCGTGACAGGCGGCATCGCGCTCGCCAATAGCGGGCTTGGAGTCGTTCATGGTTTTGCAGGCCCGCTGGGCTCTGTCACCGGAGCAGCACACGGCGAAATCTGCGCCGCACTGCTCGCCCATGGCCTTAAAGCGCATCGAGCCTACGTCACAGATCCAGAGCTCGTCGTCCGTATTCGTGCAATCGAAGGTTGGCTTGCCGATGCGCTCGGAGGAGAACCAACTGATGCCTTCGAAACCCTCGATCACTGGATTAAACATCAAGGCATCTCTGGCTTGGCTTCTTTAGGACTGACAAGAGCACAAATTCCCAAAGTCGCTGTTGCATCCCAGTCGTCCTCATCTATGAATGCGAACCCAGTCAATCTGGATATCGACACTCTGACTCAAATCCTTGAAGAAGCGCTATGATTGTCCGATATATATCCAGTAATCGATAGTAAGGTGAGTCATGGGGTCTGAATTCAAATGGGTATTGGGATCTATCGCGTCAGTCGTTGTGTTTGGCGCTGGCCTGTTGATCTATGGGATTATAGACTCCACCTCGAGACTACCCGCGCGAAAAGTTACCATCGACGCGGGTGAAGGTGCTGTCGTCAAGATCGATAGCTGGGAATGCGTGAAAGGTGAAGATCAGCGTGGTGCGCCATATGAATACTCGAGAAATCAGCGAAACGGAGCGACTGGAC
>RGHP01000094.1 GCA_010024125.1 Gammaproteobacteria bacterium
GCCTGTTTCAATATCAAAACTCCCATTTAAATGAGGGTCGTTAATCAAGCCTTTCCAACCAACGGTTGTGCGAGGCTTTTCGAAATATACACGCATGATAATGAAGATATGCTCACCAACGTGGTCAGCGAGTGCTTTAAGCCGTTTGCCATATTCAAGAGCAAGTTCTGTATCATGGATTGAACATGGTCCGACCACGGCAAATAGGCGGTCGTCTTTGCCATCCAAAATATCTTTGACTGTTTGCCGAGATCTCCCGACGAGATCGCGCGCAGACTCAGGTAGTGGAAGTTCTTTCTTGAGCTCAGTCGGTGTAATAACCACCTGATAGTCTTCAATATTTAGGTCCGATAAGCGCATAGTATTTGGTCATCATGTGTAGTGAATGAAGGGCGTTATTGTAGAGGTGAACGGTTTAGAAGCAAGAAAATCTATTGACACAATTTTCAGAGACAGTATTATGCGCCCCCATCGTTGCTCGCGGGTGGATAGCTCAGTTGGAAGAGCATCGCCCTTACAAGGCGAGGGTCGGGGGTTCGAGCCCCTCTCCACCCACCAAAATTTTGGCAACGATCCGCATGGAGCGGTAGTTCAGTTGGTTAGAATACCGGCCTGTCACGCCGGGGGTCGCGGGTTCGAGTCCCGTCCGCTCCGCCATTAGGCTCTCTGAAAAGAAGCCTATGTTCTTGGTCCACACGATCACGAGCAAAAGACCCCAAAGGGCTGATCCCACAAGGATTGGCCTGTTTTGTTTAGGCTTCCCCTTGGTTTCATGTATCTTCAGATCAAACGTCTGGGGAAATTCGTGTATGTGGATGACAATTATCGTCGTGCTCGGCGCAGATCCGGTTTTTCAAGGAACTGCCTCACCTTTGAGTGGCCATATCGGCGCTGGGGTTTACGAGGCGCGCGCTCAGTGCGAGTCAGATCTCATGCGCTATTTTCAAACCTTCGATGGGGAAGGTGAGGCGAAGCTTTCATTCACAAAAAACGAGTGGGGCAATTATCGAATTATCAAAGAGCATTCGGATAAGGCGTTTCGCGAAGTGCGATATTGCATGGAAATCCATCCAAGATCATAAGCCCTAATGAGAGCCAAAGCCGTCCTGCATCGCCTGACAAGCTTGGGTCGCATAGTCATCGTGCATCACAAATAATCTGAGCTTTTCTGTTGTCAGTCCGCGTCGTGAGGTGAGTACATAGCAGTCCGCTTGTGCTGGTTTATCCAGTGACTTAATCACAAGTGGTAGGTTTGCTTGACCGAAATACGGCGCGATCCACTGGTCGCGTTCTATACAAGTCCAACCATAGTCTGTGGAATACGGTCGACTCAGGTGGCGCATCGCAGCCTCAGCTTCTCGATAAGTTGTCCAGTAGGCAGGAGTTGTTGCATTGATTCCTATCGGGAAGTGGCCTACGTCCTCCCAAGGCTCAATGAGATAGCCAAAAATTAGGCCAAGAGAGGCATCAGGTTGAATCAGGTCTTCGTCTGCAATTGATTGCCGACCCAGAGCTGTTTGACTCATGACGAGCTGATGCGTCCTCAGGTGGTGAATCTTAAGATCCAATCGATCTTGGCAGCTTGGACCGATCCATGCGTGTGTCTTACCTCGATCGTCTGCGGTCCCAATCCCTGCGTAAAATTTGATTGCAACTTCCAGATGCAAGATACGATCAGGTAGTTCAAGAAGATAATCAAGCTCACCGATGGTTTGCTTTTGATCTTTGACAACAATTCCATGCCCAAGGAGTTTGGCGCACTCACTTTGTTCAAATAACGCGGTCAACAAACTCTCAAATCGACGACCCAAACGCTTCGGGGCACCGTGCCAGGCCCATTCATTGGCCAAATAGTCTGCAATTTCTGTGACTGAGCCGTTGCAAATTTTCATCAGTGGCACACAATCACTATCTACACCGGACGACCAAATCGGTTGCGCTTCGAGTAGCCATCGTAATTCGCGCTCGATGGCATCTCGATGATTGGCGTCTGATAACACGAGTGAAGTGGGCATTAGCTTCCAAGGACAAATGGTGAATAAATTTAAACGTGTCGCGCTGATTGGTCGCTCAGGACATCAGCAGGCCATGGAAACCATAGCACGATTGATTGAGTACTTGAGAGCCAATGATCTCGAGGTCTGGATTGAAGACGAGATTGCAGATGTCGGTGAGTTTTCGGGGCTTCCGCATTGCGCGCTTGAACATATCGGCCAAAAGGTCGATTTGGCGATCGTTGTTGGTGGTGACGGAAGCTTATTGGGTGCTAGTCGCGTGCTGGCGCGGTTCGATACCCCTGTGCTTGGTATTAACCGCGGTACCTTGGGATTTTTGACAGATATACGTCCGTCAGAGGCAATTGAAAAAGTTGGGCAGGCGCTTCTTGGTCAGTTTACCGAAGAAAAGCGGCGTCTCAATTCGGTCGAAGTGATTCGTGATGAGCAGGTCATCGCTAGAGCAACGGCTCTGAATGATGTGGTTCTGCATAAAGGTCAAAGCGCTCGGATGCTTGGATTTGATCTCTGCATCGATGATCAGTTTGTGTATTCAAGCCGATCCGATGGGCTCATCGTCTCAACTCCAACTGGATCGACTGCATATGCGTTGTCTGCGGGTGGTCCAATTATGCATCCTAAACTTGATGCCTTGGTGCTTGTCCCCATGTTTCCGCATACGTTGAATGCTCGTCCAATTGTGGTCCCGGCAAACTGTGTTGTGTCAGTCACAATCACGGAGAAGCATCAGGCATTACCTCAGGTGAGTTGTGATGGACAAACACATATATCGCTTCTTTTGGGTGATCGTATTGTGATTCGGCAATCAGAGGAGCAATTAACGTTGTTACACCCACCGGGTTACTCCTATTACGAAGTGTGTCGATCGAAATTACAGTGGGGCGGCCGCATTGAGCCCCAACAGGATGATGAATGAATACAGTTGATGAATTGGTTGAATCGTTAACCCCAGATATGGTCGACGATTTAAAGCGTGCAATCGAACTCGGTAAGTTTCCAGATGGTCGCGTGGTTTCAGAAGAACAAAAAGAACTCATGATTGAGGCGACGATCCGCTATGACGCGTTAAAACTCCCAAAAGAAGAGAGAACCGGATTTATTCATCGTAAAAAGCAGGCATCTGGAATATTAGATATCGTGCCTGACATCATCCCATCCAAGGATATTGAAAATGACTGATTCGCGCGCCACGAATACTGCGCCATCGATTACCCGTCTGGCTGACTATGAGCCTTTCCCCTTCGCCATTGATTCGGTCGATCTGACGTTTGAGCTTGATCCAACGCACACCCGGGTAACCCAATCATCAAAAGTGCGCCGCATCATGCGTGGCACCAATGCCCTTGAGTTGAATGGCAAAGACCTCAAGCGACTCTCGATTAAAATTGATGGTGTTGAGGTTGCAGCTGAGCGCTTAGTTGAGGTTGATGAGACACTCCTGATCCGACAGGTCCCGGATGATTTCGAGCTCGAAGTCATTACAGAGATTAATCCAGAGGCGAATACAGCGCTGGAAGGGTTGTATCTTTCAAATGGGATGTTCTGCACGCAGTGTGAGGCAGAGGGCTTCCGACGGATTACGTATTATCCAGACCGTCCAGATGTGATGAGTATTTTCACCACACGGATTGTTTCCGATGCTGGGCACCCAGTGCTTCTATCAAACGGTAATCCAATTAGTGATCAACAACTGGCTGATGGGCGCCGGGAAGTTGTTTGGAATGATCCGTTTCCGAAGCCTTGTTACTTATTTGCGTTAGTTGGTGGTGATCTTGCGGTCAAGCATGATGAATTCATTACCATGTCTGGGCGTCGTATTGATTTGCGGATTTATGTCGAGCCGAAGGATCTCGATCGAGTGGATTACGCACTCGAGAGCCTGAAGCGCGCCATGGCTTGGGATGAGACCGTGTACGGCCGTGAATACGATCTCGATATCTTTATGATTGTTGCTGTTAGTCACTTCAATATGGGGGCGATGGAAAATAAAGGCCTCAATATATTTAACTCAAGCTGTGTGCTTGCGAATGCTGAGGCGGCCACAGATCAGGCCTTTCAGCGGATTGAAGCAATCGTCGCGCATGAGTATTTCCATAACTGGTCTGGAAATCGCGTCACTTGTCGCGACTGGTTCCAGTTAAGTCTCAAAGAAGGGTTTACGGTATTCAGAGACAGTGAATTTAGCGCTGATACCAATTCACGTGCGGTCAAGCGCATCCAGGATGTGAATTTTCTTCGAAGTGCGCAATTCACTGAGGATGCAGGGCCGACTGCACATCCGGTTCAACCATCTGAATATCAGGAAATTTCAAATTTCTACACGCTGACGATTTACGAAAAAGGCGCTGAGGTCGTTCGGATGATTCGAACACTTCTTGGACCCGAGTTATTCCGTAAGGGCAGTGATTTGTATTTTGATCGACACGACGGGCAGGCAGTGACGATCAATGAGTTTGTTGATGCGATGGCCGAAGTGTCCGGCCGTGACTTTGCACAGTTTATGCGTTGGTATCAGCAACCGGGAACGCCGCGGCTACGTGTCGATGTGAATCATGATGAGGCGACGCAGACTCTCGATATTCAGTTGATGCAGAAGGCGCCAGTCATCGCGAGTGATGATTCTCATCAGCCTTATGTCATTCCGGTGAGTTACCAAGTGATCGACCAAGACAGTGGTGCTGTTATCGTCCCAGAGACTTTGTTTGAGCTAACAGGCGAGACCGCTGCCATCCAGTACCCCAATATCAGTGGTCGTCCTGTGGTCTCGATTTTACGAGGATTGTCTGCGCCAGTTAAATTGGAGATGGATCGTTCGACTGATGAGTTAGTTGCGCTTGCGCGATTTGACGATGACGGGGTCAATCGCTGGGATGCAATCCAAGAGTTATATATGCAGGCGATCCAGAGTCTACTGCAGGATCCGGGTTCAAACATCAATGATTCATTACGGCTGTTGATTTGTGATTTGATCTGTCGCCCATCGGATATTGCTGACCCAGCATGTCTCGCTGAAATGCTTGCGCTCCCACAAGACAACATCCTATGGGACGCGTTTCAACCGGCTGATCCACAGAAGATTCTGGACGCGCGCAAGATGCTTCGTCGGAACATTGCAAATGCGGGGGCATCATTGTGGCGCAATCTTTTCGAGTCGATGCGAATTGTTGGCCCGTATGAACCCAGTGCAGATGCGATTGGCCGCCGATCGTTAGCGATAACGGCGCTCGGTTATCTGGCTAAGGTTGAGCCGATTGACGATCTACTTAAGGACATTGATGCTAGCGCATCGAATCTAACCGAACGTTATGCCGCATATCGAATTGCTCGGAGTGATGGTAGTGAGCAGGCGTCATTGGAATTATCTGAACATTTCCTTAATCGAGCAGACACTGATGAAGTACTCGATTTGTGGCTGTCGACTGAAGCCATGAACGAAAAAACAGCAACTATCGATCGGGTCAAAGAACTGACGGCTCATCCGAGATTTGCGTGGACAAATCCCAACAGGGTGCGCGCGGTTTTAGGCACCTTTGCAAATCGTAATGTCAAAGCGTTTCATACGCCCGAGGGGTACCGCCTGTTAGCTGATTCTGTTTTGAAGTTAGATGCGATGAATCCACAGATTGCATCGCGCTTAGTGATGCCGCTGTGTCAGTGGGGGCGGTTTGAGAAGAGCTTCCAAGAGGCGATGAAGTCTGAATTAAGGCGCTTGGTGGCGAAAGATTTATCGAAAGATTTATATGAAATCGTTAGTAAGTCAGTGGATTGATCATGATTATTCATGAAATCCTTTTTGGCCGGTTTACGGTATGGGCTTGTTCTATCGTGTTGGCGATAGCGTCGCTCATTGGCTTGTATTTTTCAGTGGTTTTCATTTGGCCTCTGGCTTTATTTTCAGGCCTCGCCATTCTCGGACTCCGTGATTTTTTAAAAAGTACGCATCCTGTTAGAGCCAATTATCCATTGATGGGGCGGTTACGTTATTTGCTTGAGAGTGTTAGACCAGAACTACGCCAGTACTTCTGGGAAAGTGACGATGATGAACTGCCATACTCTCGCAACCAGCGTGGGATGGTCTACCAGCGTGCAAAGGGCGTTTTGGCTGCGCGTCCATTTGGATCCTTGTCCCATATGTATGATGAA
>RGHP01000095.1 GCA_010024125.1 Gammaproteobacteria bacterium
GGGCGACCTTGCATTCAAAGTGGTGAAGGATGCTAGAGATTTTGGAGATTTGGATTTAATCCAAGGTGATCATGGAGCACCCATTATTCCAGGGTGTTTAGCCGTATTTGAGTGTCAGCAGACTGAAGTCTACCGGGGCGGTGATCACGACATTATCCTCGGAGAGGTAAAGTCGTTGCGAACCATGGAGGGTGACGCTCTGGGGTTTTTTAAGGGACAAATGATGACCGTGAAGTCGTAGGATTGAGGTCAGGCATGTCGCTAATCATAACAATATGTGCCGAATTAAATAATCGAATCTCTAAAGGATGCTTGTTTCTTGGTGGTCTCTCTATTGTTTTAATGGTTGCAGCAATCTTAGTCCAGGTTGTGTTCCGCTATGGCTTCAACAACGCACTGCCATGGCCCGACGAAGCTGCCCGTTTCTGTATGTTGTGGATGGTTGGATTCTTGGCTCCAGTAGCACTTCGTCGTGGTGGGTTTGTTGCGGTTGACGCTCTTGCTTTTGCGTTGCCTCGACGTCTTGCAAGCATACTAAATTTGTTGTTGATCATGATCGCCAGCTTGGTGGTGTTCATGGCGGTAAAAATCGGATGGAGCGAGGTCACAGGTTTCAGTGGTCGATTTGCGACGGCTGCTCTCTATGTCCCTTTATCGTTCGATTTTTCGGAATGGTTTAGGGTTCCGCGTAGTTGGATGATGGCATCCATTTTATTCGGTTTTACGTGGATGCTATTCATCCAGTTCGAGCTGTTTGCTAAAGAACTATACACACTGCTCACTGGAGATAACCATTCGGCAGGAAAGGCGTCGGAGGAGGGCGAATGTTAGTTTGGTTTCTTCCTTTATTTTTAGTTTTTCTTGCGCTCGGATTACCCGTTTTTTTTGGATTAATTGCATCTCCTGGTGTTCTTCTCTGGCTAAACGGTAACGAGAGAGATCTCGTTCTTTTGTACCGCAATTTATATAACGGTATGGATAGTTTCCCGCTAATGGCGATTCCATTTTTCATGTTGGCGGGTGAGTTGATGAATCGCGGCGGGATTACGGTTCGATTGGTCGAATTCTCTCAGGCATTGATGGGGCATCTCCGGGGCGGTCTGGCTCACGTAATGCCGCATTATTCCTTGCTGGTGTAGTGCCTGGAGTGATGGTAGGCGGCGGTCTGATGCTTATCATCAAATTGATGGCTGATCGTTACGACTTTCCTGTGGCCTCGCGCAAATATAGTTGGAGCGAGCGCGGTCAGGCCAGTTTAAAGGCATTCTTTCCGCTGATGACTCCAGTCATTATTCTGGGCGGGATTCTTTTAGGAGTTTTTACTCCAACCGAGGCATCGGCTGTGGCTGTTGCATACGCTCTAGTTATCGGGTTATTCGTCATCAAAACGTTGAAATTCGACGATATCCCTTCTGTGTTGACTAATTCTGGCCTGACCTCTGCGGTCGTGCTGCTTTTGGTGGGCAGCGCGATGTCATTCAAAACAGTCGTGAGTTTGAGTCATGCCCCCGAAATCATGGCGGAGTGGATTCTATCGCTCACAGAAAATCCGTTGCTTTTGTTGCTGCTGATAAACCTACTGCTGTTTGTCGTTGGGATGTTCTTAGATGCTGGTCCAGCCATCATCATTTTGGGCCCGATTCTAGGTCCGATATTCGTTGACCTGGGCGTTCATCCAGTTCATTTCGCGATCATTATGTGCGTGAACTTGACGGTCGGTCTGGCAACACCGCCAATGGGTCTAGTGCTATTTGTTGCCTCAGCTGTTTCTAAGGAGCGCGTTGAATCGATTTCGAAAGCGATCCTTCCTTTTCTCGCTGTAGAGATTGTCGTAATCTTTTTGATTACGTACTTCCCGGCTCTGTCGATGACGATTCCACGTCTGGCGGGCTTTGTAAAATAACTAAAACTGGAGTATCGATATGCTTAAAAAAACACTCGCCGCTCTCGCCCTTGCTGGTGCAGTAGCTTTGCCTCTAGAGGCTATTCAGGCGGCTGATTACACGATTCGTGCGACGGCCAACTCAAATGAAAATGACGAAGATTACGATGGACTCGTTGTATTCAAAAACTATGTCGAATCAGCATCAAATGGTGCTATCGAGGTTGAGTTATTTATCGGCACGCAGCTTTGTTCGAACGGAGCTGAATGTCTTCAAGGCGTGGCGGACGGATCGATTGACGTGTACATATCTACGTCAGGTGGTGCCGCTGGTATCTTCCCGTATGTGCAGGTCTTAGACCTACCATATTTGATGGCGGATGACCGAGTTGCTGAACACGTTTTAGCCGGTGACTTCACTCGCAAAGTTCGTGATATGGCCCTGGAAGACTCAGGGAATGCAATTCGTTTAATGACAATTGGTAACACAGGCGGATGGCGAAACTTTGCGAATACAAAGCGTCGCGTGCAGAAGCCTAATGACCTTGCGGGTTTGAAGATTCGTACAGTTGTTGCCGACCTTCCTCAGGAACTTGTGAGAGCACTGGGTGCATCGCCTACTCCAATTCCATGGCCTGAACTATTCACTTCGTTTCAAACTGGAGTCGTCGAAGGATCTAAAAACGGAATCACCGATATCATGGGCATGAAATTCCCTGATGCGGGACTTAAGTATGTGACTCTAGATGGTCATGCATATATGGGTGCTCTTTGGTGGATGAATAACGCCAAGTACATGGGTATGCCGGCGGACATGAAGCGTGTTGTAGTCGACGGGTTCTATGCCCTGCAACAGGCAACCTTCGCTTCACCGAAGCGCAAGTCAATCAAAGCGTATTCCGACTTTGTAGCCGGTGGCGGTGATCTGTACGTACCGACCCCTGCTGAAAAAGCGCAATTCAAAGACGCAGCTAGCCCTGTTTACGATTGGTTTAAGTCGAACGTAAAAAGAGGCGACGAGGTATTCAGTGCTTTGACTACTGCTGTCGCTGAAGCAGAGGCTCAAATTGAAGCGGGCCGTAAAGCCGATATGTAATGGGGAACAGAGGTGCCATTTAGGCACCTCTGTCCTTTACTTTTATCGAAACGGATACATCCAGGTTCTATAATCTTCGACCAACTCTAGAGCTTCATTGATTTGCTGTGGATTCATCTTTTTGATTACTTCTTCTTGAGAAATAAGCGCATCTGGGTCTCCTCCGATAGCACTGAGTGTGTACCACATGTAGGCTCGAACCAAATCGATCGAAGGCAGCCCGCGGCCAACTTCGTAGTACCAACCGACTCCAGATTGTGCACCCGCGTGTCCCTTCATCGCAGAACGCAAATACCATTCGAACGCTCTCCTGTCATCTTGCGTGACGCCGAGACCCATCGCGTACATGATTCCAATCAATTCTTCCGCATCTGCATTTCCAGCATTCGCAGCTGGACGCAACATCTGCATTGCTTTGTCGAACTGGTTCGCCTCCATCGCGTCTCGCGCCTCTTCGATATCGGCAAGCGCAAACGTCGAGAAGAAAACAATACAAAGAACCCAATACTTCACGGTATATGTCTCCTATGCATGGCCTTCCCATGTTATGCGGTTAATCTTCCTAGTGCACCGACGGAGCAAGATTTTCGTCCCGTAGACGAAAATATAGTGGAGCTAGGGCGGCTTCTATTCTTTGACAAGGTGTTATCAGGCAATCGCAACATCAGCTGCGCTACTTGTCATCATCCGCGTTTTGGAACAAGTGATGGGCTATCTCTAGGTATCGGTGAGGGCGGTCATGGGGTCGGTACAGAACGGGTTCCCGGCACTGGGAAGGCTAGGATTAAGAAGCGAGTACCTCGAAACTCACTAGGTCTCTGGAACTTAGGTGCTGTCGATCAGTCCATCCTAATGCATGACGGTCGGATATCTGAGGCAGATACCTACGAAAACGGCTTTAACACACCAGCAGAAGAGTGGCTTCCGGCTGGATTTAATGATCTGCTCGCCGTGCAAGCAATTTTTCCGTTAATTGCACAATTCGAAATGGCCGGCAACCTCAACGAAAATGAAGTGATCGGAGCCGTTCATGACCGGATCGATTACGCTTGGCCAATTATTGAAGAGAGAGTAAGGCAAATTCCGGGATATCGATTGTTATTTGTGAAATCGTTTGCACATATAAAACATCCATCTGAGATATCGATTGTAGATATCGGAAACGCGATCGGGGCATTTGTAAATCATCAATGGAGGAGCTACGACTCTCCTTTTGATGACTATGTGAAAGGAAATGGAGACGCTCTTACTGATAAGCAGATTCATGGTCTCGCGTTATTCTTTGGTGAGGGCAAATGTGCTAACTGTCATAGCGGTAAATGGTTTACCGATAACAAGTTTTATGCATTAGGTCTGCCTGCATTCGGGCCGGGTCGCACTAGGCGATACAACGATATTGCGAGAGATCTCGGCCGCATGGCCGAGTCTGATGATCTTGACGACATCTATAGGTTCAGAACACCACCGTTAAGGAACGTTGAGTTGACCTCGCCTTATGGCCACAACGGTGCATTTAAAACGTTGGAAGGGATAATCAGCCACCACCTCAACCCAGAAGTATCGAGGTCTAGCTGGTCGATATCCCAGGCTGTTTTACCCGAAATACGAGAATTTAAGAAGGTCGATCTGATTATTCAGAACGATCGTTTGGAGATGGAACGATATACCCAGAAATTGGATATTGAACCAGCCAATCTTGGCGAAGATGATATTGATGCGCTTACGGCGTTTCTTCTATCTCTAACTGGTCGATCCGCACTAGCCCAGTCGATGATAATTCCTGATGAGGTTCCTTCCGGTCTTAAGGTTGACAAGTAATAGAGCTTAGAGTCAATAACCACGAGGGGTTTGAAACTTTATGAAACAGTGTGAGACAAAGAAGTGGTGGCTATGGCGGGACTTGAACCTGCGACCCCAGCATTATGAGTGCTGTGCTCTAACCAGCTGAGCTACATAGCCATTCAGAAGAGGCGCGAAAGATACTGAAGTTTCGCACCTCTGTCAAAGTTTAGACGTTGAATCGGAAATGAATCACATCACCATCTTTGACGATGTATTCCTTTCCTTCTAAGCGCCACTTACCTGCGTCTTTCGCAGCCTGTTCACCACCAAGACTGACAAAATCATCAAATGCGATGACTTCGGCTCGGATAAAGCCTTTTTCGAAGTCAGTATGGATTTTTCCAGCCGCCTGAGGGGCTGTCGAACCGACAGGAATAGTCCATGCTCGAACTTCTTTAACGCCGGCCGTGAAGTACGTTTGCAGGCCAAGAAGGGCATAGCCTGCGCGGATCACTCGGTCGAGTCCTGCTTCGGAAAGGCCAAGCTCTTCCAGAAACTCAGCCTTCTCATCGTCTTCAAGTTCAGCAATTTCAGATTCGATTTTGTTACAGATTGGAACCACTTCAGCATTTTCACTTGCTGCGATTTCACGCACTTTCTCAAGCCAAGGATTATTCTCAAATCCATCTTCAGCAACGTTTGCAATGTAGAGCGTTGGCTTGATCGTGAGTAGGTGCAGTGTTTTGATCACGGCAAGTTCATCATCTGACAATTCGACAGAACGGACCGGCTTTCCTTCGTTCAAAACAGGGAGAATCTTCTCGCAGACAGTCATCAATGCTTTGGCGTCTTTGTCTCCGCCTTTGGCTTGCTTTTGCGCTTTGTGCATCTGCTTTTCGACAGATTCAAGGTCAGCGAGTGCAAGTTCGGTGTTAATGACTTCAATATCGGATTCTGGGTCGACTTTGCCGGCAACGTGGACGATATTCTCGTCATCAAAACAACGCACGACATGTGCAATCGCGTCTGTTTCTCTAATGTTTGCCAAGAACTGGTTACCAAGGCCCTCGCCTTTGGAAGCTCCGGCAACGAGACCTGCAATATCGACAAACTCCATGGTCGTCGGAACGACGCGTTCAGGTTTGACGATTTCAGACAATTGATCTTGGCGTGGATCTGGAATTGGGACGACGCCGGCATTTGGCTCAATAGTGCAGAAAGGGAAGTTCTGTGCTTCGATGCCTGCCTTGGTTAATGCATTGAACAGCGTTGATTTGCCAACGTTTGGTAGTCCAACAATGCCACATTTGAAACCCATGCTATCTCCTTTAGCGCTGATGCAGGGCGTTCATGGCTTGATCCCAAGTGCCTTGA
>RGHP01000096.1 GCA_010024125.1 Gammaproteobacteria bacterium
ATAAGTCCGAGGCCGAGCTAAAGGAGTCGCTTCTGAAGCTTCTCCGGGATCAGTTCAACCTTCGGATGCAGAAGGGCAGTGGCCAGCTTGGCCAGTCCCATCTTCTGGGCCAGACGCGGCGGGAAATCGCCCGGGTCCGCACCGTGCTCCGTGAGAAGCAGGCGGTGCAGTCGTGAGTGAGACGGAAATGATGACCGAAAAGCAGAGCAATCCGCGCACCCTGAACGGGACGGTGGTGAGCAACAAGATGGATAAGACCATCGTGGTCCTAGTGGAGCGTCGGGTTCAGCACCCGCTCTACGGCAAGATCGTTCGTCGGTCGAGCAAGGTCCATGCTCACGATGCGCAAAATGAGTGTGAAGTGGGTGACGTGGTGACCGTGCGCGAAGCGCCGCCCATGTCGAAGACGAAGACGTGGCAGCTGGTCAGCATTGACGAGCGCCCCGCCAAGGTTTGATGCGAAAGACGCGATGGGGCAGAGCCTGCCCCAAGCTGGAGAACGGCGATGATTCAGACGCAAACGATGTTGGAGATCGCGGATAACAGTGGTGCGCGTCGCGTGATGTGTATCAAAGTACTCGGTGGCTCTAAGCGTCGCTATGCCCGGATCGGCGACATCATCAAAGTCACCGTCAAAGAAGCGATTCCTCGCGGCAAAGTGAAGAAAGGCCAAGTCATGAACGCGGTGGTTGTTCGTACACGGAGTGGTGTGCGTCGTCAGGATGGTTCATTGATTAAATTTGACGGCAACGCGGCTGTTCTTCTGAACACCAACCTTGCGCCAATTGGTACTCGTATTTTCGGGCCAGTAACGCGCGAACTGCGTAGTGAGAAGTTCATGAAGATCATCTCACTTGCACCTGAAGTGTTGTAAGGGGCAGATCGATGGCAGCAAAGATTCGTCGCGACGATGAAGTCGTCGTAATCGCGGGTAAAGACAAGGGACGCCGCGGCAAAGTATTGCAAGTGCGTCCTGATAACCGCGTATTGGTATCAGGTGTCAACCTGATTAAAAAGCATATGAAGCCAAACCCAATGCTTGGTAAGCAGGGCGGCATCGTTGAGAAGGAAGCTCCGCTTCACATCTCTAACGTTGCATTGTTCAACCCTGAGAACGACAAAGCAGACCGAGTTGGTTTTCGTGTAAACGAGGATGGCACCAAAGTACGGGTGTTTAAATCCACTGGTAAGGAAGTCGGGGCATAAGCCCCTGCGCCTAGGAGCGAGATATAAGCCATGGCGAGACTACAACAAGTCTACAAAGAAAAAGTTGTACCTGAACTCCTCAAAGAGTTTTCGTACAAGAACGTGATGCAAGTGCCACGCATCAAGAAAATCACCCTCAACATGGGTGTTGGTGAGGCAGTTGCGGATAAGAAGCAGATCGAAAACGCAGTACGCGATATGACAGCGATCGCTGGTCAGAAGCCTGTGGTGACGAAAGCACGCAAATCAATTGCGGGCTTTAAGATCCGTGATGGTTGGCCGATCGGTTGTAAGGTCACTCTGCGTGGTGAGCACATGTGGGAATTCTTGGATCGTTTGATTGCGATCTCGATCCCACGGATTCGTGACTTCCGCGGCATGAACGGTAAATCGTTCGATGGTCGTGGAAACTACTCGATGGGTGTGCGTGAGCAGATCATGTTCCCTGAAATCGATTATGACAAAGTGGATGCGATCCGTGGTCTCGATATCACGATTACCACATCTGCTGAAACTGACGAGGAAGGTAAGGCGCTTTTGAAGGCGTTTAACTTCCCATTCCGTAACTGAGGAGCGTTAGGTGGCTAAGAAATCAATGAAAGAGCGTGAGCTGAAGCGTCAAAAGACTGTCGCTCGGTTTGCAGCAAAGCGTGCGGAATTAAAAGCGACTATCGCCAATCCAAACGCAACAGATGAAGAAGTGTGGGATGCGCAGCAGAAGCTGCAGAAGATGCCACGTGACGCGTCAGCTGTTCGTCTACAGCGTCGCTGTCGTGTGACTGGTCGTCCACACGCGGTTTACCGCAAGTTTGGCCTGTCCCGGATCAAGCTGCGCGAAACGATGATGCGCGGTGAAGTTCCTGGTCTCAAGAAGGCCAGCTGGTAAGGAGTGATTTAGAAAATGAGCATGCAAGATACTTTGGCGGATATGTTCACTCGCATCCGCAACGGGCAAATGGCAGGTAAGACTGCTGTTTCTATGCCTTCTTCAAAACAGAAGGTTGCACTCGCCCGGGTACTCGCTGACGAAGGATTTTTGGGTGGCTTCAAGGTCGATGAGGAAGGTGTTAAATCAACACTGACTGTTGATCTTCGCTATTACGAAGGACGCCCAGTAATTCGTGAAATTAAACGTTCAAGCCGTCCTGGTTTGCGTCGTTATGAAGGTAAAGAGACTCTTCCTAAAGTACAGGGTGGTCTCGGTGTTGCAATCATCTCGACTTCGAAAGGCTTGATGACTGACCGCGAAGCGCGCAAAGCCGGTATCGGTGGCGAAGTGCTCTGCACCGTATTCTAAGGAGTTATTGATGTCTCGTATTGCAAAAGCTCCGATCGAATTGCCATCTGGTGTTGATGTCAATATCGCTGGTCAGGACGTAACGATTAAAGGAAAGAACGGCACATTGTCGATCTCTCTCAATGATGCAGTTGCCGTCAACCAGGCAGAAAACGTACTAACGTTTGAGCCACGTGAAGGTGCATCAGATGGTTGGGCGCAGGCTGGTACAGCACGCGCAATCGTCAACAACATGGTGACTGGTGTTGCGACAGGCTTCGAGAAGAAGTTGACGCTCATCGGTGTTGGTTATCGTGCTCAGGTTCAAGGATCAGCGATCAACTTGACCCTCGGTTTCTCGCATCCAGTGGTTTACAACTTGCCACAGGGTGTGACTGCAGAAACGCCTAGCCAAACTGAAATCGTGCTGAAGTCAGCGGATAAGCAGTTGCTTGGTCAGGTTGCTGCAGAGATTCGTGCATATCGTCCACCAGAGCCTTACAAAGGTAAGGGTGTGCGTTACTCAGATGAGTATGTACGTCGTAAAGAAGCGAAGAAGAAGTAAGGAGAGCCGACATGATGGACAAGAAAAAAGCCCGGTTGCGTCGCGCTCGCCGTGCACGCGCCAAAATGCGCGAGTTAAACGCGAATCGTTTGTGCGTGCATCGTACGCCACGTCATATCTACGCCCAGATCATTTCTGGCGACGGATCGAACGTGATTTGTACTGCATCAACACTCGATAAGGACCTTCGTGAAAAGAATGGTGGCAACGTAGAAGCTGCTGCAGAAGTCGGCAAGCGTATTGCTGAACGTGCGAAGGAAAAAGGAATTCAGGCGGTTGCTTTCGACCGTTCCGGTTTCCGTTATCACGGTCGTGTTAAAGCTTTGGCTGACGCGGCACGTGAAGGTGGACTTGAGTTTTAAGGGGATCCGATGAACGCAAAAGTAGAAACACAGCAGCAGGGTGATCTGCAGGAAAAGCTGGTTCAGGTGAATCGGGTTGCCAAAGTTGTAAAGGGTGGCCGGATTTTCAGCTTCACAGCATTGACTGTTGTGGGTGATGGAAATGGCAAAGTTGGATATGGCCGTGGTAAAGCACGTGAAGTTCCAGCTGCAATCCAGAAAGCGATGGAATCGGCACGTCGTAACATGGTTTCTGTGAAACTCGACGGTGACACAATTCAATATCCAACGAAAGCGGCGCACGGATCTGCGAAGGTTTATATGCAGCCAGCTTCACAGGGTACTGGTGTTATTGCTGGTGGTGCGATGCGTGCGGTTCTTGAAATCGCTGGTGTCCAGAACGTATTGGCGAAGTGTTACGGCTCAACGAACCCAGCAAACGTGGTTCGTGCAACGATCAAAGCGTTGTCAGAGATGCAATCTCCTGAAGACGTTGCGGCTCGTCGTGGCAAATCTGTCGAAGAAATTCTCGGCTAAGGATTAAAGACATGGCGAACAAGAAAATGTTGAAAGTGACGTTGGTGCGTAGCCCAATCCGTCAAAATCCAAAGCACAAGTTGTGTGTCCAGGGTCTTGGCCTGAAGCGTATGCATCAGACTGTCGAAGTTGAAGATACACCGAGCGTCCGTGGGATGATCAATAAGGTCAATTACCTCGTACGCGTAGAGGGAGAAGCATAATGCGTTTAAATGGCTTATCTCCGGCTCCAGGCTCACGCACTGCGAAGAAGCGCGTTGGCCGTGGTATCGGTTCTGGTCTTGGTAAGACTGGTGGTCGTGGTCATAAAGGTTTGAAGTCACGTTCAGGTGGTTCAGTTAAGCCAGGTTTCGAAGGCGGTCAAATGCCTTTGCAGCGTCGTCTGCCGAAGTTTGGTTTTACTTCAAGAAAGAGCCTCACGCGTGACGAAATTCGTCTGGCTGAACTGAACAAGATCCAAGGTGACGAAGTCACTATGGAGACATTGCGTCAGGCACGTCTGATCGGTGAAAACATCAAGGATGTGAAAATCATTCTGGCTGGTGAAATCACTCGCGCGATGACTGTGAAAGGCTTGAAGATCACTAAAGGTGCTCAAGCTGCAGTTGAAGCGGCTGGCGGCAAGGTCGAAGCGTAAATATGGCGACTCCAGGTGCATCAGGAGGCGGACTGACAGAGCTATGGGCTCGTCTTCGCTTCGTTGTGATCGCGGTTGTTGTGTATCGAATTGGTGCACACATCCCGGTCCCGGGTATTAATCCTGATCGACTAGCAGATTTATTTGAGCAGTCTCAAGGCACAATCTTGAGTCTGTTCAATATGTTCTCTGGTGGTGCGTTGGAGCGGATGTCGATTCTCGCACTTGGAATCATGCCTTACATTTCAGCGTCGATCGTGATGCAACTGCTCACCGCGGTTGTGCCCTCACTTGAGGCGTTGAAAAAAGAAGGTGAAGCCGGGCGTCGAACGATCACGCAGTATACGCGCTACGGGACAGTGTTCCTGGCGACTGTGCAGTCAATTGGTGTTGCGATGGGTCTCGCGGGCCAAGGCGTAGCCTTTGCCAATGACTTCCATTTCCATTTTGTTGCGGTCGTCACCTTTGTATCAGGATCGGTATTCCTGATGTGGCTTGGTGAGCAAGTGACAGAGAAAGGGATCGGTAATGGCATCAGCCTTTTGATCTTTGCAGGTATTGTTGCTGGTCTCCCCGGAGCGATCGGTCAGTCGGCAGAGGCAGCGCGTCAAGGCGACTTGAATATTCTTGGTCTTCTTGCAATCGCGGTTATCGCAGTTGGTGTTGTCGCATTTGTCGTCTTCATGGAGCGTGCTCAACGCCGCATTACTGTGAACTATGCGCGCCGGCAGCAAGGGAATAAGGTTTATGCGGCTCAACAATCGCATTTGCCATTGAAGATCAATATGGCTGGGGTAATTCCGCCGATCTTCGCTTCAAGCTTGTTGCTGTTCCCTGCGTCGATCGGTCAGTGGTTCGGTCAAGGCGAAGGGATGGAATGGTTGCAAGATGTGAGTCTGGCGCTTGGACCTGGGCAGCCTTTGTATTACTTGTTATTTACAGTGGGCATTGTGTTCTTCTGTTATTTCTACACGGCGTTGGTCTTTAACCCACGCGATGTAGCAGACAATTTGAAAAAGTCTGGTGCGTTCATCCCAGGAATTCGTCCGGGTGAACAATCAGCAAACTACATCGACAAAGTGATGAGTCGTCTGACGTTTTGGGGTGCTGCGTATATTGCTGCAGTCTCTTTGCTCCCACAGAGCTTAGTCGTCAGTTTCAACGCGCCATTCTATTTTGGTGGTACGTCACTTCTGATCGTAGTTGTAGTGGTCATGGACTTTATGGCGCAGGTGCAGTCGCACTTAATGAGTCGTCAGTATGAGTCTTTGATGAAGAAATCGAATTTGAAAGGGTATGGCTCGGGCGGCTTATTACGCTAAACGAGTATTGGGAGCTTTGAAATGAAAGTACGCGCATCAGTTAAAAAGATTTGCCGGAATTGTCGAATTATTCGTCGTAACGGCTCAGTACGTGTGATCTGTACGGATCCTCGTCACAAGCAGCGTCAAGGTTAATTAAAGAAAGGGGTTGAGATTTTCTGTTGAAATCAATAGAATTTCGCGCCTTGTAATTTTCGAGAGTCGGCTGGGCCCGTTCATGAATTTGGAGAGTTAG
>RGHP01000097.1 GCA_010024125.1 Gammaproteobacteria bacterium
CCATGCGCCTGGGTTGGGCATATCGAATACTTCAGGCCCTGGAAACCAACTGTACGCTGGCTCATTGGCAAATACCTCGCGAAATGCATCGACATACCCGACGTCATTCAAAAGCGTATCAATCCAATGCCGGTCTTCTTTAGTGAATCCGGGCGACTCGTTGTGTTGATGCCACTCTTCAAGATCGAGAGTTCGCGCGGCAACGCCAAAATCGCCACAAAAAATAAAGTGGCGTCGTTTCTTGCGGATCTTGCGCATCCAGGTCTCGAGTGATTCTAGGAAGGCCGCTCGCAATTCTTGAGGATCGCTAGTTGGCGATGGTGGAAGAATCGATACGACGCTCACGTGTTCAAAATCTGCCTGGATATAGCGTCCGTCGCGATCTAAATCGTATGAGCCCAAGCCCCGCATGACCGCTTTGGGGGTATGTCGCGTGAAAATCGCAACACCACCTTTTGCCTCATCTTCACCTTCGAAATAAAAAGCCTCGAAACCTTCGGGACAGAAGCGTGGATCATCCATTACTTTATATTCGCGCACACGAACGTCTTGGAGGCAGATAACATCTGCATCCTTACTTGCTAGCCATTCGGTTAAGCCTTGCTTCACAGCCGAAATAAGACCGTTGCATCGCAGGCTGATTACGCGCATCAAAAGATTTTTTGTCCCTGAAGTGAGTGACCAGATGAACTGGTGTACTATTTTTAAACGATTATTGTAATGTTAGACGTGTCTTATGTCCCCATACAAGCGTTCCTTTTTGGAATTAGCCCTTGATGCCAACGCTCTGAAGTTTGGCGAATTCACACTCAAGTCAGGCCGAGTGAGTCCTTATTTTTTTAACGCATCTGCATTTTCCAGCGGTCGGCAGTTACAAATTCTTGGCCGCTGTTATCGAGATGCCATTACAGATCGTGGTATCGAGTTTGATGGATTATTTGGGCCTGCTTACAAAGGGATCCCGCTTGCGAGCTCAGTTGCTGTGGCGTTTGCAGATGAGGGCAAGGATTACCCGGTGTCGTTTAACCGTAAGGAAGTGAAAGATCACGGAGAAGGTGGGACTTTGCTTGGTGCACCACTCAACGGCCGGATTTTGGCAATCGATGATGTGGTGACAGCGGGGACAGCGGTCCGTGAATCAGTCGATTTTATTAAGAATCAGGGTGCGAGCTTGTGTGCATTTTGTGTCGCAGTTGATCGTCAAGAGCGGGGACAAGAAGGTTCGGGATCTGCGCTCGCTGAACTCTCAGAAACCTTCCAACTGGTTCCCATTTCGATTGTCACGCTAGATGATATTTTGGCATTTGCGGCAGACGATCCGCGGGTTGCAGATGATGTTGCACCGCGTATTGAGGCGTATCGCGCTCAATACGGGGCACTTTGACTTAACTGCGCTTTCTTAGAATCTGTGTGCCAACACCTTGATCGGTGAAGATTTCCAGAAGCACTGAATGCGGAACGCGGCCATCAACAATATGGGCGCTATTAACCCCAGCATTGACTGCAGATAGCGCACAGCCAACCTTCGGTAACATACCACCTGAAATTGTGCCATCGTCAATCAATGCATTGACCTCATCAGCAACAAGACCTGTAACCACTTGGCCGGCTTTATCCAAAACGCCTGCTGTATTGGTCAGTAGCATAAGTTTTTCTGCCTTCAAAACTTCGGCGAGTTTGCCAGCAACTAGGTCTGCATTGATGTTGTAGGACTCGCCATTTTCGCCAACACCGATTGGCGCAACAACAGGGATCACATCGCTCTCGGTCAGCATCGTCAGTACCCGTGTATCGATCGATTCAACCTGGCCAACATGCCCAATATCAATGATTTCAGGCGCTTCGAGTTCAGGACTCTTCCGCTCGATTTTCAACTGTTTCGCTCGGATGAATTGACCATCTTTGCCGGTGAGGCCCATCGCGCGCCCACCCGCTAGGTTGAGCAGGTTAACAATTTCCTTATTGACGAGTCCTCCGAGAACCATTTCAACAACATCCATGGTTTCTTCGGTCGTGACTCGCATGCCGTCGATAAATTTCGATTCAATATTGAGTCGTTCGAGTAACTCGCCAATCTGTGGTCCGCCACCATGAACGACAATCGGACGCATCCCGACCGCCTGCATTAAGACGATATCTCTCGCGAATGACGCTTTGAGATCTTCGTCAGTCATTGCGTTTCCGCCGTATTTGACGACAATTGTGCGTCCAGCGAATTTCTGTATGTATGGAAGGGCCTCTGATAGGACCTGAGCAACTTCAGTGGCGCGAGCCAGGCTTAGCATAGTGATTCAAGCTCCAATGTCGGTTCTGCCTTTTTCAGGGCATTGAGCATTGTACTCTGGATTGTTTCCAGTGCCTCGGTAGATTCAGCTTCAAACCGTAAAACGAGATTTGGTGTCGTATTCGAGCAGCGAATGAGCCCCCAACCCGAATCGAGATCAACACGCACTCCGTCAATTGTTGAGAGCGGGAGACCTTCTGCTTTAATGATCGCTGCAACACGCTCGACGATGGCGAATTTCTCCGTGTCAGGCACTTCGATATTGAGTTCAGGAGTTGAGACATCGTCTGGAATCGCGTCAAACAGAATCGAAGCGGAGTGATCTGACTTTGCAAAAATCTCCAATAAGCGTGCGGCTGTGTAGAGCCCATCGTCAAAACCAAGCCAACGTTCCTTAAAAAAGATGTGGCCACTCATTTCACCAGCTAACAAAGCACCTGTTTCTTTCATTTTCGCTTTGACCAGGCTGTGGCCTGTTTTCCACATCAGTGGTTTGCCGCCAGCCCGTTCGATCACAGGGCCTAGGTGCCTGCTGCACTTCACATCATAGATAATCGTTGCGCCTGCATTACGACTCAAAACATCCTCTGACAGAAGCATCATCAAGCGATCTGCGAAAATCGAGTCGCCTCGTTCGGTGATTACGCCGACGCGATCACCGTCGCCGTCGAACGCAAGCCCAACGTCACAATTTTGCGTTGTGACCGCTGCGATCACGTCAACTAAATTCTTCGGTTTCGAAGGATCTGGATGGTGGTTTGGAAAGGTTCCGTCGACATCTGTAAAAAGAGGGATGACCTCACAACCGAGTTGTTTAAACAAGTTTTCAGCGCAGACGCCCGCCACACCGTTACCGCAATCGATAGCAACTTTGAGCGGTTTCTCCAGATGAATATCAGCAACAATTTGCTCGAGATACGGTGTGAGCGCATCGGCCTCGGATATGGATCCTTCGCCTTCAACCAGTTGGCTGGCCTCGATTGCATCATAGAGGCCAGTAATATCATCACCATAGAGCGTATGACCGCCGATCATCATTTTGAAGCCGTTGTAGTCTGGCGGGTTATGGCTTCCGGTTACCATGACACCGGATCCGGTGCCGAGCGTCAGTGCTGCAAAGTAGAGCACAGGCGTTGGCACCATACCGACGTCGATGACATCAATGCCAGCACGAATTAAGCCCTGGTTGAGTGCATCTTGGAGGTCTGGTCCAGATAAACGACCATCGCGTGCTGTGACAACTATCGACTGTCCCTTTTGCTTTGCATAGGTACCGATTGCTTGGCCAAGTGCCTCAACCACCCCGCGGTTGAGTTGATCAGGGTAGGTGCCTCTCACATCGTAGGCACGAAAAATCGTTGGAGTCATTGCGCTCATCAGCGTGTTCCCGTGTGGCCAAAGCCACCTTCACCACGTTCCGATGCATCGAAATCATCGACTTCAACAAAATTCGGTTGAATGACAGGGGTAATGATCATCTGTGCAATTCGGTCTCCAGGCTCGATCGTTTGCGGCTCGCTGCCACGATTCCATGTCGAGATTTTAAGTTCACCTTGATAGTCAGAATCGATTAAGCCGACCAGATTGCCGAGCACTAAACCACGGTGACCGAGTCCGCTCCGAGGCAGGATCATCGCACATAGACTTGGATCTTCCAGATGGATTGCAATTCCAGTTCCAATCAGCATCGTTTCTCCTGGCTGCAGAGTTACTGCTTCATCGAGACATGCACGTAAATCGACTCCAGCAGAACCTGGTGTACCCACTTCTGGAATTGGCCAATCCTTGCCAACACGTGGGTCAAGTCGCTTAAATTTCAGGTCCATTTCAGATCCTTTTCGATAACAATTGAGAAAGGGTTGTGAGGATCTCTTGAGACACCTCAGATTTGGTTCCAGCTGCGATCGTCTGATCGTGATCGCTATACACGACGGTGACTTGCGTATCGTCTTGCCCAAAGATTTCGCCACCTGACACGCAGTTGGCGATGATCGCATCGAGTGATTTGGCAGTGAGTTTTTGTCGTGCATGTTCAAGAACAGATTCTGTTTCTGCCGCAAAGCCAATCACCAAGGTCGGTCGGTTCGAACAGGTAGCGACTGATTGGATAATGTCAGGATTCTCGACCAACGCGATTTGCGATAAGTCGTCTTTCGATTTTTTCAGCTTTTGATCGGAAACAGCTGCTGGTCGCATATCGCAGACGGCAGCGGCTCCGATGAATAGGTCGACTCCATCCAGAACTGAGTGCACGGAGGCGTGCATGTCGCTTGCAGTTTCAACATCAATTCGACTGACGCCAGCGGGCGTCTCAAGATGCACCGGCCCTGCAATTAATGTGACTGTGGCGCCCAGGCGATTTGCTGCTTCTGCAAGTGCGAATCCCATCTTGCCAGATGAACGATTGGCCAGATATCGCACTGGATCAATCGGCTCGTGAGTGGGGCCTGCCGTAATCACAACGTGAGTGCCTGCCAGTGGTCCGCGATGAAGTGTCTTCTCCAACGTATCTGCAATGTCGAGTGCTTCGCTCATTCGACCTGAGCCAACATCACCACAAGCTTGAACGCCTGAATCTGGTCCGATGATTTGCGCTTTGCCATGAAGGCGCTCGAGATTCGCTTGCGTCTCTGGATGTTTCCACATCTGTTGATTCATCGCAGGAGCAATCGCTTTTTCACAAGCTGCCGCAGTCCAGAGCGTTGTGAGCAGATCTGGGGCTTTACCTTGCGCTAGCTGCGCCATTGTATTGGCAGTGCAAGGTGCGACGAGGATTAGATCAGCCCAACGAGCCAGCTCAATATGACCCATACCGGCTTCTGCTTTGGGATCCAGCATTGAGATTTTTACTTCGCGGCCTGTGAGCGCTTGGAAAGTTAAGGCGCTCACAAATGCGGTTGCCGCTTCAGTCATCACGACTTGCACAATTGCCCCGCGACGACCGAGCTCCCGAGCGAGCTCGCAGGCCTTGTAACAAGCGATTCCGCCTGTCACTCCAAGCACAATATGTTTGTTTTGAAACCAGGATGTTTGCGTCACTGACGTTCCCTTGTCATTGAAGCGCCAACCATATCATGAGTGACACAAACAGCGGATGCAGAAATAAGCGATTAATTGGCTCTTGTATGTTCTTTCTAGCGACGGTATGATTCGCGTCCATTTTTTCACGGTCTGTGCAACCAGAGGCGGATCTAATTATGTCAAAAGTGTGCCAAGTAACAGGCAAGGGTCCTGCAACCGGCAACAACGTGTCGCATTCGAACATTAAGACGAAGCGTCGCTTCCTCCCGAACCTGCATTGGCATCGGTTCTGGGTTGAATCTGAGAAGCGTTTCGTGCGTCTTCGCGTGTCTACGAAAGGAATGCGCATTATCGATAAACTGGGGATTGATGCTGTATTGGCAGATATCCGCTCACGTGGCGAGAAGGTGTAAACCATGCGTGATAAAATCAAATTGGTATCGTCTGCTGGTACTGGTCATTATTACACGACTGACAAGAACAAGCGGAACACTCCAGACAAGCTTGAATTCAAAAAGTACGATCCCGTTGTTCGCAAACACGTGATGTACAAGGAAGCGAAAATTAAGTAAGGGCTCATGCCTGAGCTTCCTGAAGTCGAGACAACGGCGCGAGGTATCGCGCCGTTTCTTATTGGGCAACGATTTACCTCTGTCCGAGTGAATCAACCGTCGTTGCGGTGGCCTATCCCATCAGATTTCTCGAAGCGGTTGCTTGACGAAACGTGCATTTCGGTCTCGCGTCGCGCGAAATATCTCCTGATTGAAACAGAGCATACTCAAATCTTGTCCCAT
>RGHP01000098.1 GCA_010024125.1 Gammaproteobacteria bacterium
GTGTCGGTTCCGAAGTCTGCTTTATTTAACCGCGCAATTTTGATCAATGTGACCAACCCAAAGGCATTCGTATTCTTGGCTGCTTTTTTTCCACAATTCATTGACCAGAGTGCAGATCTATTGCCGCAGTACATCATTCTTGCTGTGACGTCGTTGGTGATTGATACCGCTGTTATGCTGAATTACGCATGGCTTGCACACGCACTTCGTCCATTATTGAATTCAGAACATCTGATGCGTCGACAGGAGCAGTTTTTCGGGCTCTTATTTGTCAGCGCTGGGTGCTTGTTGGCAATTTACTAGGCTGCGAAAACCTGACGCCAGTGCGCGTAGTCGGTGAGGCTTGCGAGCTCATCAGGCGTGATGGCCATCCAGCCGTGCTGCATCCCTGCTGGGATATACAGGCAAGGCGACTCAAGTACTGACGCATCGATTTCAGTTTTCAATAGATGTGGTAGTCCAAATGGAGGCATCCATTGTGCTGGATAGCCTGTCAGAAGGTAGACCTGCATCGGGTTTGCGCGGCGCTCGTTGTCTTTCATCGCTGGGTTTTGATTCCAGGGATGTACGGCGATCCTTGGCGCATGCTCGGGGTGCAATATCAGGCTGGCAGTCAAGATATCGTTCTCTTGGCAACCTAGCGCGAGACTCAGTTGGTCCGCTTCGGACTTGATCTCATAAATCTTCGCGTTACTTCTTACGCGATCTAAAAACTCGAGCAGACCGAGTGGTGGGGTTATGAGGTTCACTTTTTGACTAGCATCCGTTCCAGCAAGTATTCACAGAATAGCACACAATGGTTTGATAGTCGCATTTCGTGAAGTGCCAGCGGGACGGGGCTTTTTTCCCGAAGACACCCGTGAGCGATCGGCTAGAGCTCGCTCTGTTGATGAAGGGTGAACTGCCTGAGCGGGTTCGCGTAAATCTCCAATAATTTATCGCGATACTTTTCAGGGGTTCCTGAAATCAGTGACTGAAAACGCTCTTTGACATCAGGCAGTAAGTCATCCGGTAATGACGCGTGACTGAGAAGGGCGTCCGCAAGTCGACCTGTATCGAACACGCGTTGCCCTAGGATAATCTGGTGGTCAATGATAGTGGCAAGCTCTTGTGGTGTCTCTGGGACGTCTGTGATTGGCTCGCCAAAGTGGAGATGGACTCTGCCTTTCCAACCCATGATGCCAGTTGCAATTGATTTCACGTCTTCATCGGGGCGCTTGGTGTAGGCTCCATCACGTTCAGTAATTGCGAGTTCGCGAGCCTTCAGTGGAGCGCAGGGATCAAATTCATACGAAATTGAGACGGGGACGAGTCGAATCGCAGCGACAGCCTCTTGAAACGATTCATTGCGTGGTTTTCCAGCCATGGCGAGCATCTTGAGGATGGCCGGGTCGGTGCGATCAATCCCATCTTTAGCACGACCTTCACGATGCGCGATCCATATCGAGTGACATTCTTCAATCGATTGTCTGATGTACCCTCGTCTGTAACATCTCGCGGGGACCAGACACATTACGCTTTACGATAAAGCTTTTATTAATTCGCATGAGATCGCCAACAAATGGCTTTTTCACCAAATTGTCGCCAATCGCGATACGTACCGTGTCAAATCCACCGTTGTAGAGCGCCCAGTTAACGAATGCCGGATCCATGACGATGTCCCGGTGATTGCTCAAAAATAAATACGATTGCTTGGGATCTAAATTATCTAGTCCAGATACCGTGAATGTTTCTGTGGTCGAGGACAATACTTTCGCAAGCTGTGGCGCAACCAATTCCTGGAAATCACGCACGCTCTGCACGCCTTTCGCCTGATTACGAAGAAAAGCACGGATTCGGGGTTTTAAAAAAAGACTGAACAGTGGATACCAGCCTTTGAACTTTAACTGACCAATTGCTTTGATGAACTCATCATCATGAATCAGTCTGTTGATGACTTGTGGGACGTCCTGGTCGTTATATGGCTCAATATCAGAAATATCGGTCATTCGTTATCCTTATCGTAAACCGCAATTATACCGACAATGGACAAGAACAATGCAAACAGATGCAATATTTTCTGCACTACCAAGCACCTGGCGAGACTATCTTGGGGAGTCGATGCTTGAGTCCATCGCTGCCAAATGTTCGCCGCGTCTTCTTCTTGAGGCAAGTTATCCAGATCAAAGGGATCGGTTTCGCGCATTTGAATTGTGTTCGCCGAACACTTGTCGGGCGGTCATTGTTGGCCAAGACCCTTATCACGGACCAGAGCAGGCGATGGGGCTCGCATTCTCGGTCCGTCAGGGGATCGCAATTCCACCGTCTCTGAGAAATATCTTAAAAGAATGGCAGGCTGAGTTTGGCTATCCAATCCCCGCATCCGGAGACTTATCGCCCTGGGCGTCGCAAGGAGTCCTGTTATTGAATCGAGTCTTGTCAGTGCAGCCAGGGCTCGCAGGGAGTCATCGTCATCTCGGTTGGGAAGCGTTCACAAATCATGTAATCGAACGATTGGCATTGGATTCAACGTATCGCGTCTTTTGTTTGTGGGGAAGTGATGCGAAACAGCTGAGTGCGCTGATTCCCGAAAGCCAGGGAATCATCGAGTGCGTTCATCCATCCCCACTGTCAGCACACCGAGGGTTCTTTGGATCACGGCCTTTTACAACCATCAATCAATTGCTTGTGAGTCAGGGCCTATCAGAGCTTGACTGGACGTTGCCCCTCGACTTGTCGAGTGATCTCAAAGGGCACATGGATCAATTGTTCTGACGGACTGTCTGCAGCTGCGAGAACCAAGGCAATCGATCCATTGTCGTTCGTTACGCTGTCGAATATAGGCAGGGTGCGTCCATCGATTTCGATTGTTTCACCATCGATCAGGCTTGGAGCTTTATAGATCCATACATGTTTTTTGGCTTGGCCAAGATGCTCGAGCCGGGCAATGACTTCTTGACCTGTATAGCATCCTTTTTTGAAGTTGACCCCACCCAACATTTGGTAGTGAGCTTGTTGCGGGATGCACTGCTCAGCAGAATATGAGCGAACAAAACCGAGACCACTCTCAAGGCGCAGGTAATCTGCATCAGAGTCGTGCACAGTTTGCGCGTCACCAATCACCCATTGGGTTCCACCATGTTCTCCAATCCGTGTAATCGCTGAATCATGATGGCTGATGCCGGGTGCGAGCCCTCCATTACAGATCAGTGCAATCGGTATCGATGTGACCTCAGCACTGACTCGCGACAGCATCAAAAATGGCTTCAACCGATTGAGCATCGTCTCTGATTGATCCAAAGGTGAAATCATGCTCACCATGTGTTGATGCACGACTAGACGTCCAGAACCGAACATACGGCCTTTGGGGTCGCAAAAAGCGAGGAGTGGAGCACGTCCCTCACCAAGATCAGTCACCATTTGCGTGCATTGTCCTTGCAATACAGAAAGTGCTTTACCGCCTGTGAACTGAATCAATCCAAATGGTGAAGTCATGTTTTGCCCTTGAGTGCTACACTATCATTCTAACGGAGGGAGTATGGACGATCGCACTGAATTCAACCGACTGTATTGGCATTCTCGGCGCGGAATGCTGGAAATCGATGTCATGTTGATGCCTTTTACTCAGAACCATTATCTGAGTTTGTCCGAAAATGATCAGGAAGCCTATCGCAGACTGCTCGATTGCGAGGATCAGGATATTTGGGAATGGCTGCGTGGTTTTAAGCTTCCAGATGATGAGGACCTTGCTCGAATTGTGTTGCAAGTTCGTCAGGCCAGCGGCGATATCGCTGTCACTTCGCAACAATCGTGAAAGCGATCATTTGGTTAACCCAAGCCCAAAGATTCTGTGTTTCGAGACCGCGATATCGATCCCTCCAGATCATACCGAGCGGCGAAGGCCTCGTTATCACGATCGGTAACCAAAGGCGTGCTATGAGCGTTGATGCATTCCACGAATGGTGTATCGGCCCAATGAGTTACTGTGTTGTGGATTTAGGAGTTGGTGCCGGCTCAATGCATTGGATCACAAAACGCTATGCGACCGATCTACAGCGGTTGCGACATCACCTGGTAGCTCAATGAACTACCGCTCTTTGCCTGGAATGAGCACCGTGTCATCAGGATGTTTAGATAAATCCGGGTGATCGAGAGTGAAATGAAGCCCTCGCGACTCCTCACGTTTTAACGCGGAACGGATAATGAGTTCTGCCACGACCACGAGGTTCCGCAATTCAATTAAGTGCGCTGTGATTCGATAATTGGCGTAGAAATCTTGAATTTCTCGGGCAAGGAGTTGAGCACGATTCAGGGCGCGTTGCAGACGCTTATCTGTCCTAACGATGCCAACATAATCCCACATAAAACGCCGAATTTCCGCCCAGTTATGTGCGATTACAACATTTTCATCACTATCGATCACTTGCGATGCATCCCATGGATCAACAGCGCTATGTGTAGAATCTGAGCGTACTGTTTGCGAAATGTGATGTGCTGCTGAGCGGCCATACACAATGCATTCAAGCAGTGAATTTGAAGCCATTCGATTTGCGCCATGCAGACCCGTAGAGCTCACCTCTCCAATGGCATACAAACCAGCTAAGTCCGTCTCGCCATGCAAATCCACAAGCACGCCGCCACAGGTGTAGTGAGCAGCCGGTACAACAGGAATCCAATCCTTTGTCATATCGATATCTAGTTCGATGAGACGCTGGTGAATCGTTGGAAAGTGGTTTTTGATGAATTCTGGGTCACGATGCGTGATATCGAGATACACGTGATCGGCGCCGATTCGTTTCATCTCATGGTCGATCGCTCGTGCAACGATATCGCGTGGCGCAAGTTCGGCTCGCGGATCGAAGCCCGGCATAAATTGAGTGCCATCGGGTAGACGCAAAATACCGCCTTCACCGCGGACTGCTTCTGAAATCAGAAATGATTTGGCATCTGGATGGAATAAGCATGTTGGGTGGAATTGGTTGAACTCCATATTTGCGACTCGGCAGCCAGCACGCCAAGCCATGGCGATTCCGTCACCGCTGGCGCCGTCTGGATTCGAGGTGTACTTGTACACTTTACTCGCGCCGCCGGTTGCCAAAATGACGGCGTGAGCGAGAAACGTATCGACCTCACCGGTATGCTTGTTGAGGACATAGCATCCACGAACGCGTCGCGTCCTGGGGCCACGGCCTCGATCGAAGCACAAATCCACCGCAATAAAGTTGTGGTAGAAGGTGATGTTGTAAGCTTCGCTCGCTTGCCGATCAAGAGCGTCTTGGATCGCCCACCCAGTTGCATCTGCTGCATGCAGGATCCTGCGATGTGAGTGACCACCTTCACGAGTCAAATGGAATGATTCTTCAGATTTGGTAAAGGCAACCCCTTGATCGACAAGCCAATCAATCGCTTCTCGCGCACTTGAGACCACATGTTCAACAACATCCTGATGACACAAGCCGGCCCCTGCAATGAGAGTGTCGTCGACATGGCTTTCGATTGAGTCTTGATCATCGATGACCGCTGCAACGCCGCCTTGAGCCCAGCGCGTTGAGCCTCCACCGGGATCTTTGGTTAGGACGGCGACAGACAGATGCTTGGGGATTGAGAGGGCTGCTGTTAAACCAGCCGCGCCGGCTCCGAGAACCAGTACATCGACGTGATGAAGTTGCGGCTCCGCATTCATTCTGCTTGTCCTTTTAGATGGCACATGTCATCGTAGTCATTGAATTTCTTGAGAAAACGCATTTGGGTATGGAATCACCAGTTCAAAAAGTCGAGGCTGACAACGATCAATTATTGGTCGATCGTGCCCGCTTGGGTGATCGCCACGCATTTGACCTCTTGGTTCTGAAATACCAATCCCGATTACTCTCTTTAGTAAGTCGCCTTGTCTCAAATCAAAGTGATGCTCTGGACGTTTTACAGGATACCTTTGTAAAAGCCTATCGTTCCTTAAACACCTTTCGAGGCGAGAGTGCATTTTACACTTGGCTCTATCGGATCGCAGTTAATACCGCAAAAAATCATCTGGCTGCGCGCG
>RGHP01000099.1 GCA_010024125.1 Gammaproteobacteria bacterium
GCCGATATTCGATTGGGAACTCACGATACAAAGTTCGGGATGCCAATTGCTCGGACTTTAGGGAACTGCTTATCGATAGCGAATCTCAACAGGCTAGTTCACCTATTAGGTGAATCACGAATACGTTACCTGTTGCTGACAGCAGAATTTTTACCCATCGCACCTTTGGTTGAGTCGGGTTTCATCAGCGAGGTATCAGATACCGCTGAACTTTGTGATCGGCGTGCAAGAGAATTGGCCGCTCATTTGACAACGCTAGCCCCACTGACAGTCTCGGCAACGCGGGATGGACTAACTCGATTGGCTCAACGTTCAATTCCCGAAGATACAGACCTGATCCAGCGCTGTTATTTGAGTGAAGATTTTGCCGAAGGTATCGAAGCCTTTTTCGCTAAGCGAAAAGCCAATTGGAGCGGTCGATGAGTCAGCAGCAGAGACCACTCGCTGGCATGCGGGTTATTGAGCTCGCTCACATCATGGCAGGTCCGTTATGCGGAATGATGTTGGCCGATATGGGTGCAGACGTCATTAAGGTCGAAAAAATTGAGGGCGGCGATGACTCGCGTCGCATGGTTCCTCCTCAAATTGGGGGAGAGTCTGCCGCGTTTTTAATGATGAATCGCAATAAACGCGGTATGGCACTCGACTTAAAATCGGATGATGGAAAAAAGATTCTCACAGAACTTTTGACCGATGCCGACTGCGTCATTGAGAACTTTCGTCACGATACAATGGAACGTCTTGGTTTGTCATATGACGAGTTAAAAGCGATTAACCCGGGTCTTATTTATGTAGAAATCTCAGGATATGGGCGAACAGGCCCGTATCGTGAACGTGCGGGCTTTGACCTCGTTGCGCAGGGCGCTTCTGGGTTAATGAGTATCACAGGACCCGGTCAAGATGATGGTCCGGTCAAAGTTGGTGCGCCGGTGACTGATATCACGGCAGGTATTCTTGCCGCGATGGGTGCGGCCGCAGCCTATGCCGGAAAACAAAAAACAGGCCTTGGTACGCGTGTCGATACGTCGCTATTTGAGGCCGGCATTACTCACACATATTGGCAATCTGCAATTGCACTAGCGACAGGGATCTCGCCTCAGGCGCTTGGTTCGGCACACCCGCTGAATGCGCCTTATCAAGCGTTTCCGACAGCTGATGGTTATATCAATATTGGCGCCGCGAATCAGAGAAACTGGTTGCGGCTCTTGGATGTCATTGGTGCATCTGAACTGAATGATGATTTGCGATTTTCATCCAATGCTGATCGGATGGCGAACCTGCCTGAGCTTGTCGAGGTGCTAAATGGATATTTTAGACAATACACGTCTGAGATTTGGCTTGAAAAGCTTGATCAAGCCGGCGTTCCTGCGGGCCCTATTTTATCAATTGGAGAGATGCTTGAGCACCCTCAGGCTCTCGCTCGAGATATGGTGGTTCAGACCCAGCATGAGCGGGTGGGTAAGGTAAAAGGGCTTGGTATGGCAGTGAAATTTCATGGTGCCGAGCCAGTCGCGTCACGGCCTCCCCCAACACATGGTCAGCATTCGCATCAGGTACTGAAGGAACTTGGTTATTCAGATGGCGAGATCGAGGCATTAAATACCCGTGGCGTTATTCATTCCTCATAGAGACGGATCGATGCTTACATGATTTGTAGTTGGTGCGTGATCCACTCTCAACTAGAGGCGTTTTTTCTCTGGTATGAGTCCCTCTGGAGCATAACGGAGCGTCAATAGCAAAATAATCCCCACGGTCATTAGGCGCATGTGTGCCGCACCCTCGAGTAGATGCGCTCTCACAACACTCTGTGGGTCCATTCCGGAAGTTAGCGTATCGATTAACCACAGCCCGATTGGTTCGGCTTCGATCCAAAAAAACCAAATAAAGAAACCACCGAGAACAGCCCCCCAGTTATTGCCTGATCCACCAATGATCACCATCACCCAAATCAGGAAAGTAAACCGCAGAGGGTTGTAGCCGACAGGCGTGAACTGACCATCAAGTGTGGTCAACATCGCTCCGGCAAGACCAATCACGGCAGACCCCAAAACAAACACGCGAAGATGCTGCCAAGTGACGTCCTTGCCCATCGCGGCTGCAGCTGTTTCGTTGTCGCGAATTGCACGCATCATCCGACCCCATGGAGACTTGAGTGCAGTTTCAGAAAACCACAACAAGATTCCGATGACTGCGATGAAAAGGAGTGCGTAACAGATCTTAACGAATACAGCGGAAGCATCATCGACAGGCATACCGACTGCCATAGCCCAATCTTGAAACCACTGCGCTTGCTGCAGATCGATTTCGTATGGAACTGGTCGCGGTAGACCATTGACGTTTTTTACACCACGGGTCAGCCATTCTTCGTTTTTTATAAAGAAAATGATGATTTCGCTGATCCCGAGTGTCGCAATCGCTAGGTAGTCCGAGCGAAGCCCCAATGCAATTTTACCAATCACGAACGCGACCCCAGCGGCGAACAGCGCACCAACAGGCCATGCAACCAAAATCGGAAGACCAAGACCGCCCAGATAACCGGTAACCGACGGGTCAATCGCTTCGATCGCATCGACGCCAGGATCAAAGAAAATTCGGAGCAGGGCATATCCGGAAATAATGATCCCAGCAATGATCCAATAGCGCTGTTTTTTCAAATGCTGAATGTGGGACCAGGCAAAGAGGCTAGCGATCACAGTACCGACTGTGATTAGAAGCCCAAGCAAGATACCGAAACCGCCCGCCTGCCATGCCTCAGATACGGGTGGCATTGAGATTAAGACACCCGCGAGCCCTCCTAGGGCTGCGAACCCCATGACGCCGACATTAAAGAGCCCTGCATAGCCCCATTGAATGTTGACGCCCAAGGCCATGATAGCGCTGATTAGACAGAGGTTTAGGATGGTTAATGAAACCGACAGACTCTGGATCACGGCGACGAGCACCAATAGCCCGGCCATCACACTAAATAAAATTTGGTTACGGTATTGCTGGTAGAACGCTGACATCAGATCGTTTTCCCGCTAAATAAACCGGTCGGTTTGATAATTAATACGATCACCAAAATGATGAAGGACACCGCGATCTTGTAGTCTGTGCCTAAAAATTGAACAAGAGATTCTAGTTCCATCGATTCAGGACCCAAATACAAAACCACTTTTTTATAGGCAAAGGTCAATATCAACTCGCTGAATGCAATTACATAGCCACCGGCAATTGCACCGACAGGATTGCCCACACCGCCAACGATTGCGGATGCAAAGATTGGGAGCAGGAGTTGCATATACACAAACGGTTTGAATGACTTATCAAGACCGTACAGTGTGCCTGCAATGGTTGCGAGAGCAGCAACTAAAATCCATGTGATCATGACAACACGGTCTGGGTTGATACCTGATAACAGCGCTAGGTTTTCATTGTCTGAATAGGCGCGCATCGATTTGCCGGTCCGTGTGTGATTGAGGAACCAAAACATTGCAGTAACAATGATGACGGCGGTGATGATGGTTACCGCTTGTGTCATTTTGAGCGAAAGACCTTCGTCCAGACCGGTCATTTGTTTGAACTCACGCGCTTTCAAAATAAACCGTGTTCCATCAAAGAAAATTTGATCGCCTGGGCCGATAATGAAACGGATGAGACCGCCTAAAAAGAACATCACGCCGATAGAGACAATCAAGAAAATCACAGGATTGGCTTTACGTTCCCGATGATAGCGATACACAAATCGATCAATCAGTAGAGTGAGCACCACTGTGACCAAGATTCCCACGGGGATAGCGAGTAGTGCAGTTGGAAGCGGCTGGATTGAAATACCGACAGATTGAAGCCCCCAAGTGACTAAAATAGTCACCATCGCCCCAAAGGCCATGGTTTCGCCGTGGCCAAAATTTGAAAACCGAAGTACTCCATAAACCAAAGTAACGCCCAAGGCGCCAAGCGCTAACTGCGAGCCATAGGTGAGACCTGGGATGATCAGGAAATTACCAAGTAGCGTAAGCGCGTTTAAGACATCAGTCATTTAGCCTCCCAAAAACGCCTTACGAACTTCTGGGTTTGCTAAAAGTGCTTCTCCAGTATCCGTAAATCGGTTGTGTCCTTGGACTAGAACATAGCCTTTATCTGCGATTTCAAGTGCCTGCTTTGCATTCTGCTCGACCATTAAAATCGCAACGTCTAGGCGGGCAATTTCGATAATACGATCAAACAATTCATCCATCACAATGGGCGAGACACCTGCTGTTGGTTCATCAAGCATGAGCACTTTTGGATGAGTCATGAGTGCTCTACCGACAGCGACTTGTTGGCGTTGGCCACCTGATAATTCGCCAGCAGGTTGTTTTCTTTTTTCCTTTAGAATCGGGAACAGATCGTAGACTTGTGCGATCGAGTCAGCGATTGATTCAGTGCGAATGAACGCACCCATCTCCAAGTTTTCTTCAACTGTCATCGACGTAAAGACGTTATGGGTTTGAGGTACGAAGCCCATTCCTTTGACGACGCGTTCTTCTGGTTTCAACTGTGTTACGTCTTCACCATCAAACATCACGCGACCCTGTCTCAGCGGCAACATGCCGAATACGGCTTTCATTGCCGTTGATTTACCAGCGCCATTTGGCCCAACGATGACCGCGATTTCACCTTTTTCAACGCCAATGGAGCAGTTATGCAAAATGTCTGCTGCTCCATATCCGCCTGTCATCTGTTCGCCAAGTAAAAAGCTCATATTATTTTTTGTGCTTCAGTCCAGTTCCGAGATAGGCCTCAATGACCTGCTCATTATTTTTGACTTCATCGATCGTGCCTTCGGCGAGAACTGTTCCCTCAGCCATGCAGATCACTGGATCACATAATCGAGCGACAAATTCCATATCGTGTTCAATGAGGCAAAACGTGTAATTCCGTTCCTCATTGAGCTTGATGATCGCATCGCCAATCTTATGCAGTAGTGTTCGGTTTACACCTGCGCCAACTTCATCGAGAAATACAATTTTTGCATCGACCATCATGGTCCGGCCGAGCTCTAGCAACTTTTTCTGACCACCTGAGAGGTTGCCAGCAAATTCATCTGCAACGTGTTCGATTTCCAGGAAGCGGATGACTTCATCAGCCTTCGCTCGAACTTCTTCTTCGTGTGCTTTGACAAGGCTTGGTTTAAACCACGTGTTTAACAGACTTTCACCTGCTTGGTTCGGTGGAACCATCATCAGATTGTCACGCACGGTCAGTGTTGAAAATTCATGGGCAAGCTGAAATGTTCGGAGTACGCCTTTGTGGAATAGTTCGTGTGGCTTTAAACCCGTGATGTCCTCGCCATCGAGGAGAACCTTCCCAGAGGTCGGTTGGTATAGGCCTGCAATGACGTTAAACAAGGTTGTCTTGCCGGCACCGTTTGGTCCTATCAGGCCAGTGATGGAACCAGGCTGAATAGAGAGGCTTGCTCCATTAACAGCGTGGACACCGCCGAAGCGTTTGTGCAAATTTTCGACAACAATCATGAACTTACATCATAAAAAAGCGGCGCAGAGATAACCCTACGCCGCCCTATGATCAACGATTAGCGGTAACGAACCGTCGTATTTTTTCCGTCTTTAACCAGAATTTCACGGTAGCTACCGGATGACTCACCTGCACCGATCAATTCGACAGCTGTTGCACCAACGTAGTCTATTTGACCGCCGTCTTTGAGGATTTGGAGGCCTTTAGCTAGTTCCCCCGGAAGAATCTTAGTTCCGGGAGCATTTGCCACCTCAAAGACTTTAGCTTTAACAGCGTTGCTGTCTTTGGAGTTAGCGGCCTGCATTGCCAGCAGTGTTAGAGCGGCTGCGTCATAAGCTTCTGGCGAGTATGGACCAGCTTCAAAGCCATCCTTTTTCGCGAGATCCGCATAGATTTCGGCACCCTTCGAGTCTGTTCCAGGAACAGTACCAATCGCACCGTTGAGATCTGGCCCAATTGCTTTGACGAGG
>RGHP01000100.1 GCA_010024125.1 Gammaproteobacteria bacterium
GGATATGCACCCGACGGCTGGCGTTTTTTATACGATCACCTCGGTAATGATGCGCAAACCAAGAAGCAATTACTTGAAGCCGGTTTAACTGTCGCCAACGCGCAGGGACGCGAATATGATCGGTTTCGAGAACGAGTCATATTCCCGATTCGCGACATTCGTGGTCGCACCATCGCATTCGGGGGACGTGTCCTTGATAACAGTAAACCCAAATATTTAAACAGTCCTGAAACCAAACTATTTCACAAAAGCGATACGCTCTATGGCCTCTATGAAGCGCGCCAAGCCTGTCGATCACTCGACCGTGTTTTGGTTGTGGAAGGCTATATGGATGTGGTCGCCCTTGCACAATTTGGAATCGACTTTGCCGTAGCGACGCTTGGAACAGCCCTTACAGGCCAGCACCTCGATCGTCTCAGTCGCCAAACCGCGCAAGTCATTGTTTGCTTCGATGGCGATAAAGCTGGACGGACAGCTGCAAAACGCGCGCTCGACACCATGCTTCCATTTCTAAGTGACGAGTTCAGTATTCGGTTTTTATTTTTACCCGATGGGCACGATCCTGATTCGCTCGTACGCGATGAAGGAACTGAGGCGTTTTTAAGCCGATTGAATGATGCGCTACCTGCCTCTGAGGCCCTCATTCGACTACTTTCCGATGACGTTGATCTCACGAAGATCGATGGACGGGCTCGCCTGACTGCACTCGCGCTGCCGAAAATAGCAAAAATTCCGGCGAGTATTTATCGCTCGTTGATGCTCGACTCATTGAGTGATCTCTCAGGCACTCGAAGAACCGACCTTGATGCGCGTTTACAAGATCTACACATTGAGCCCGCAGTTCTCGAGAAAACCCTAACTGAAAAGCCTGAGCAAAAAGAAACATCCGAAATCGATGCTGAAATGGCGAGCTTTGAGTCACTGAGACCAGATGAAGACGATCAGTTCAGAGATTTTTCAGAAAACGTTGAACCACCGATGGAAATCGAAGACGTGATTGACACACCGCCAAAGCTTCAATTTCCAGACCCAGATAAACCTGAGCCGCTTGCCAATCGCTTACTGTGGCTTGTATTACAAAACCCCGCATTACTCACAGAGCCATTTTCGATCCCAGAGAGGAGTCGCTTGATCAACATCCATGCACTTGCCCAGGTTTTCGACTGGGTTTCAGGCGCTGACAAACCCACTACAGCAGGTTTGATGGGGCACTTCAGCGGAACCGAACTCGGCCGATTACTATCGAAACTATTGGGTCGCGAAGCGCTATTTAGCGAAAACTCATACGAAGCTGAATTTAGAGACGGACTCAACCAATTGAAAAAACAGTTAGTCACAGAATCCATGAGGCTCCTTGCAGAGGATGCCAAACGCGGAAAAATTTCAGCGGAAGACTTGCATCAGGCACTCGCAGCGCATAAAAAGTAATGAAAATTATGGGCAAATCCGTGTATAATATGTGGCCTTTTTCACAACACACCTCTTAGGTCAGTTCATGGCAGAAAAACCGTTAGATCAGGAACTTACGCAAACCGAACAGCGTCAATCACGTCTGAAAGATTTGATTGCCAAAGGTAAGGAACAGGGATACCTCACCTACGCTGAGGTTAATGACCACCTTCCTGAAGAAATTGCAGATCCTGATCAGGTCGAAGACATCATCCGTATGATCGGAGATATGGGGATCGCAGTTGGCGAAGAAGCGCCTGACGACGATCAACTGATTCTTGGTGAAAATTCCGCAACCACGGATGATGCTGCCGCTGAAGAAGCGGCCGCTGCACTTGCAGCTGTGGAGAACGACGTCGGTCGAACCACAGACCCTGTCCGCATGTATATGCGTGAAATGGGCACGGTTGAACTCCTCACACGTGAAGGCGAGATTGTGATTGCGAAGCGGATCGAAGAAGGTATCCGTGAAGTCATGCAAGCAATGGCGTACTACCCTGGCATCGTTGAGTCTGTTCTCGCAATTTACGATCGAATTCAAACCGAAGAAGGTCGCATGTCCGATCTTCTAGCCGGTTTCTTAGACCCTGATCCTGAAGATGAAACCCCCGTCGAAGTTGACTCGACAGAAGAAGTGAGCGATCAAGATTTTGACGACTCAGATTCATCTGACGACGATGATGATTCAGATGGGGATGATGCAGAAGAAGGCGACACCGGTCCTGACCCTGAAGAAGTCAAAGCGCGTTTTGAAGCGCTACGCGAAAATCTTGCAAAAGCGGAGAAAGTGATTGCCAAGAAAGGGCGGGACTCTCAAGAAGGAAAAGACGCTCTGAATGCGATTGGAGACGTTTTCTCTTCACTGAAACTCACACCAAGGCTATTTGACGAGCTGTGCGTTGAGTTCAGAACAGTACTGGATTCGATCCGTGATCAAGAACGCGAAATCCTTCGCCTATGCACAAAGCAGGGCAAACTTGATCGAAAGATTTTCATCAAAGAGTGGCACGGAAATGAGACCAACTTTGAATGGATCCCGGGCGTTGCTAAGAAGAAAAAACTAGAAAAGCTGGAAGCGGTGGTGCCGGACGTTCAGCGTTGCCAAGCACGGCTACAGTCGATTGCAGAAGGCGTCGGCGTAACGATTCCGGAGCTCCGCGATGTTAACCGTCGTCTTTCAATGGGTGAGGCAAAGGCTCGTCGCGCGAAGAAAGATATGGTCGAAGCCAACTTACGTCTTGTGATTTCGATTGCTAAGAAATACACCAACCGTGGCCTGCAGTTCCTCGATTTGATTCAGGAGGGCAACATTGGTTTGATGAAAGCCGTCGATAAGTTTGAATATCGTCGCGGCTACAAGTTCTCAACCTACGCGACATGGTGGATCCGTCAGGCAATCACTCGCTCGATTGCTGACCAAGCACGGACTATCCGTATTCCGGTTCACATGATCGAAACGATTAATAAACTGAATCGAATCAGCCGCCAAATGCTTCAAGAAATGGGCCGTGAACCGACTCCAGAAGAATTGGGCGAACGCATGGAAATGCCAGAAGATAAAGTTCGCAAGGTCCTTAAAATCGCGAAAGAGCCAATTTCGATGGAGACACCAATCGGTGACGACGAAGACAGCTCACTCGGTGACTTCATTGAAGATACAACAATTTCTTCACCAGTTGATTCTGCCACCGTCGAGGGGCTGACTGAGTCAACCCGTCAGGTACTGGCAAGTCTCACGGCAAGGGAAGCCAAAGTGCTTCGCATGCGTTTCGGCATCGATATGAATACTGACCATACGCTTGAAGAGGTCGGCAAACAGTTTGATGTCACCCGTGAGCGGATTCGTCAGATCGAAGCGAAAGCACTCCGAAAGCTCAGACATCCGAGTCGTTCAGATCATCTTCGATCTTTCTTAGACGAGTAGATAAGCCGCAACCCATAGAATTTCTACCTTATGCAAATCCGTTATTTGCTAGGTAGAAATTCGAAGTTGAAACTCTGTAAAACGACCAGTTCAATAGCCTCTCCAATTAACCACGAGAGGGAACAGGGCATGAAAAAAATCCTCCTAACAACCATCACGGCATTATCGCTAATGCTATCCGGCTTGGTCGCTGCAAACGCGCCTTATGCCAAACAAAAAGTCGTCTATCACGTTAATTATAGTGATGGGAAGCGAGCGATCGGCGCGATGAGAAATGCGCAGAATCACATCAATGCGCTCGGTAAAGACAACTACGAAATTCAGTTCGTTCTTCACGGCAATGGAATCGAATTGTTGCGCACAGTTGCGACAAACAATTCAGATGCAGCAGGTCGAATTGATTCGCTAAGAAGCCAAGGCGTTGAATTTAAAATTTGCGCGAACACATTGAAAGGCCGAAAGATCGCGTTAGATGACCTTTACTTTGCCGATGAGTCTGATGTCGTCCCATCGGGTGTTGCTGAAATTGGAAAGTTGCAGCAAGACGGATTTGTTTACCTTAGACCATAAAAAAGAGCCGGCTTTCGCCGGCTTAACACTCGCTATGCAAAACTGTCTGTATAGTCATCTCTCAAGAGATTCTTCTGCACTTTACCCATCGTATTCCGTGGTAAAGAGTCCAACTGAATCCATCGTCTAGGGACTTTGAAGCCTGCCAGTTTTTCTCGGCAAATTGCTTGAAGAGCATCCATATCAAGCTCGTGCTCACCGACCAATACAGCGACGATCCCTTCACCAAAATCTGGATGAGGAACACCCACGACTGCACTTTCAGTAACACCATCCTGATCGTTCAGCACATCTTCAATTTCTTTTGGATAGATATTCAGCCCACCGGAAATAATGAGGTCTTTACCGCGACCAACAATAGATACATATCCATCTTCTGATAGCGTTGCCATATCGCCAGTGATGAACCAGTCACCCTTAAATTCAGTCGCGGTCTTTTCTGGAAGTTTCCAATAACCCTTAAACACGTGATCACCTTTGACCTCGAGAGAGCCAATCTCGCCACGAGGTAATTCCGATCCATCTTCAGCAATAATCCGTACCTCGACACCAGGAAGCGGTGGCCCAACAGAGCCCGCACGACGGTCACCATTGAGTGGATTCGAGCAACTCATTCCTGTCTCAGTCATGCCATAACGCTCAAGGATGCGCTGCCCTGTTCGCTCAAAGAACTCATCAGAGGTCTCAACAAGCAATGGCGCAGATCCTGAGATGAAAAGACGCATATGACCACTCACGTCACGATTAAAACGTGGATCAGCAAGTAGCCGTGTGTAATAAGTCGGCACACCCATCATCACCGTAGCATTCGGCATCGCCTCCAAGACCATATCTGGATCAAACTTCGGAAGCATAATGACGGGCCCACCGTTCATGAGTGCTAAGTTCAATGCCACAAAGAGTCCGTGCACGTGGAAAAGCGGTAGCGAGTGCAAGAGAACATCGTCAGAACTATAGCTCCACGCTTCGGTTAACATATCTGCGTTGGCAACCAAGTTGCTGTGCGTGATCATGGCACCCTTGGGTTTACCCGTAGTCCCAGATGTATAGATGATCGATGCCAAATCATCAGAAGCCCGCGATACCACTTCCGTGAAAGAGTTGCCCGCAGCCTTAGCATCTTCAAAAACATCGACCAACGTCCCAGTTTCACCATCGAGAGTTAGGACCTGTAGCCCAGGAATAGACCCTTTCAAAGATTCGACGTGGTCAAGTCTCTCGGCAACACACACATGAAGCTTCGACTCAGCATCCGTTAAGAAATATTCAATTTCACTATTCGTGTAAGCCGAGTTTAAAGGGAGATAAACCGCGCCACAGCGTAAAACAGCGAGGTACAAAACGACGTTCATCCACCCTTTATCAATCTGAACGGAAACTCGATCTCCCGGCTCCAATCCAAGTTCGATAAGCGCTGCCGACAATATCGCTGACTCAGCATCCAGATCTGAGCCTGTCAAATTTCGACCCCCTGGGATCGAGAGCAGTGTCTTATCAGCATAGCGCTGGAGATTGACTTGAATTGCCGCAAATACATTATGCGTCATAAGAAAGTTCCTTCATTTTATGCTTTATGTTTTTCTTCAATAACTGCTGCACGTCTTTAGAAGTCGCAATTTGCCCGGTTTCCATGAGTTGCTCGTGATTACTCACGATGGCATCAAGCTCATAAAGATAGTTGACCATGAAACCGAAGCTCTGCTTTTGACCACGAGAACTCAGATCAGCATTTGCATTAATCCGCTCAAGGGCCGCGCCATTACCCAGATGGAATCGCGCAACAGGATCTTTGAGCTTCGCACCCTGACCAGAGGTCAAATATTTCGCAACGACTGGTTTCAGCTCAGCATGATCCGTCGACGTCTCGAATAGCGACGAGTATTCCTGCCCCTCGGCATCAAGCCAGCGGCGCAAACCCGGAATTGGTGACAATGTGACGAAACGTTTAAGCTTTGGATGCTCGGCCTGCAAGACTGACACCACCTGCTTAATCAGTAAGTTCCCGAAGCTCACACCCGCA